>CBFGVZ010000053.1:0-18917 GCA_965652315.1 uncultured Saprospiraceae bacterium
ATGACTTTTTGAGTGTTTCCAATTAGGGTTTTGTCTTTCCAAAAGTTCTGACTCACCTTAGCGCGGGAGCCGTCGCCTACGTAGAATATAAGTGGATCAATGCCTCACTACACCAAGATGAATAGTAAACTAATCTATTCACATTGAATCATATTGATCACACGCTTGAGCTGGTCAGTTTTTCCCTGACATCCAGGACCACCATAAATCCCGTTATTCCCCGGAACAATACGGCAATTTTATCGGTTAAGATTTTGTACCATTAAAAACTTCATTCCACTTTCATCACCCCCTGCATCATCCGCCAATGTCCCGGGAAGGTGCAGACAAAAGGATATTCGCCGGCTTTTTCCGGAGCTGTAAATATCAATCTATAAGTATTACCGGGATTCACCAGTGGAGACGCGTGTAATACGGCATCCAAATCTGGGATAAAGCCTTTTTCCATCGCATCCGGATCTGCGACCATTTTATCCGCTGCCATCCCGACCTGGTCGAGACTCCCAGGCTCCAGGATCAGAATGTTGTGCAACATTACATCATTGTTGTGGAACACGATGACCACAGCCTTGCCAGCTTTCACCGTAATCCTGGTTTTGTCATACTTCATTTGACCGACGATTACCCCCAGCTCCACAAACAGTGTATCCGACTTCATGGCACTGCCAATGTCTTCATGAACCATAATCCGGGCATGACCCACAGAATGATTTTTTATATCATTTGAACTGACCTCATTATTGATTTCCGTGTAAAACGCCGATTTTACGTTGTCTGCCTTCTCGTAAGCCATAACAGATCCTGACAAAATAACAGAAACAACTGCTCCCAGGACCAAACATAAAATGATAAATCTCATAATTGATTTTTGAAAACGCTTTTTACCCATTATCATTATTCTTCTATTGGGCAGATTGAATGGGTACAGCCCGACCGTCAGACCCTTGAACATCCAGAATTTCAACGCTGTATTCGCTTACTTCCGGGTCGGCTTCCAGAAGGGTTATAATTTCCCGTTTACCAGCTTCCAGATTGATCTGCAGTCCCCCGGACGAGCGTTCCACTGATTTCCCATCGACCCAAATTTCCTGGACAATGGATGGGTCAAATTTTAATTCGATCATACCCGGCGTCTGCACTTCAATTGAAAATTTCAGCGCTTTCAGGTTTTTCCCGGTTTCCTCTACTTCCGCCAGTGGAAGACTGCCGGAAACCATACTATACGCAGGGGTCCATCGGAACGAATCCGAATCCTTCGCAATGACATCTTCCCCTTTTTCGTTTATTCGAGTCATAACCGCATCATCGGCATTTAAAATTTCCCAGTACCGGACAAATTTATTGCCAGGAACCCGGAAATCACCAGGTTCACCTATTTTGGATAGAAAACCGATCAAATCCTGAAATTCCTCCCTGGTCAGGCCACTCGTCAATCCGGGGGGCATCAGGGATCCGGGGATATTCTGATGGGTGTTGATTTGATATTTAGGAACTGAAACTTCGTTGCCCACTACGTCCCGCAGTACGACTTCAGAATCCGTTTCCCGGACCAGATAGCCCATGACCACATTTCCGTTTTTCTTTATGATCTGGTTGAGTTCATAGCCATCCTTGATTTCATTGCCTGGGTTGAGTACGCTGCTGATAATGTAATCGGTCGGTGCATTGGCCCCGAGGCTACTAAGGTCGGTTCCCAGTTTACCTCCTGCGCCTCCGATGGCATGGCAGGTGGCACAACCCAGTTTCCGGTACACCAACTCACCATGTACCGGATCACTATACGCCTTTATATCCAGTTCCAGGCGGTCCATATCCCAGGCACTAAGTTGTTGTGGCATGGTGGCTTTTTTCTGTACCACCTCAGCGTTTCCAAAAACGGAAACCAATGTCTTTATATCTTTACTTTCCTGCCGCCTGGATGACATGGAATTGATCAATTTCATACCAACGGAAGAAACCTGATCTGGTACAGTATTACCGGATAACACCTGTGCCAGCTCCCGAAGGCCATTTTGATTACCAAAAAATGTAGAAAGCAGCTTTGAAATCCCGTCCTCACCATCCAAATCGGTCAATAGCGATACAGCATGTCCGGCAGCCAGCTTAGCATCAATGGACACCAGTCGGGAAATGGCTGACAGCCTCAATTCTTCCGGATATTGCTTTCCTGTAAATTCCCGTAATGCTGCCACGCTTTCTTTATCACCCAGGTTCCCAAGTGCTTCTATGCCGATTTCACGTTTATCATCTGAGCCATTTCTAGCCCATTCAACAAACTGCTTTCGATATTGCTCCAGATTCCAAAGGCTTGATACGGTGACAGCCAGTTTCGCTACATTGGAATCATCCGAATCAAAAAGAGTCGCAATACGGGACAAATCACTGTCCGGTTTCACTGCACGTTGCTCCATTGTTTGGATTAAAGCCCCGAGTATGGCTTCCTGGTTAGCATTTGGAGCAAACAACTGATCAAAAAGAGCGGACAAGGCGCTGGCATTTCCATACCGGGTGAGGGATTCAAAAAAATCTTTTTCGTACTCCTTAGGTAATCGATCATTCCGATACATCGATACAAGATCTTCAACCGCATCCGGATGTGTGATCGATTTCAGAGCAAAAGCGGTCTTTTTGTCTTCACCAAAATATTGATTATCTTTTTTGTATTCTCCTAGCCACACGGGCTCCAATTCCCGAATAGTCTGCCACAAAGCAAAATCAAGATAGGGATCCATCTCTTGATCCAATGCCTTTACAGCAATCGCAGCGGCCTTAGGTTCGGAATATTGCCGTAGTGCAATCACCGCTTCCAGCCGGACAGTCGGATCTTCATCATCTACCGCCCGAGAAACAAGCTCATAGGCATCCGGATACAGATCATACTGAAAAAATAATACTCTAACTGCCGCCGCCCGCACCAATGGTTTTGTAGCCTGGAGGAGCTTCTTCAGGACCACTGCATTGGGAAGGTCAAGTGCCTGATAAATTCGAAACCCTTCCAATAGCAGATTTTCATACCCCGGTTCTTCCGGATTGAGATTACTGATCCATGTACCCAAATCTTCTGCCACCGAAGCAGATCCCCGCTCCTTCAAAAGCCGCCGGGCCTGATCCCGGGTCCACGCTTCGGGTAGCCTCAGGTATTCTAGTAACTCCAGGTTGGAGGCATTTACCAGATCGGGAACCTGGACCAATGGACTGTCCTTCCGGGTGATTCTCCAGATCCTGCCGTTTTCCCGGTCTCGTCGCGGGTCCCGGAAATCCACCTCTCCGTGCTGTATAATGGGATTGTACCAATCCGCTACGTAAATGGCTCCATCCGGTCCTTCCAGGATATCCACCGGGCGAAAGGCTACATTATCTGAATACAGTAAATCTGCCTCCTGATTGGAAATATATCCGCTACCCCACCTTTCCAGTGAAAAACGGTTGATCCGGTTGGCCCGAAAATCATTGGTGACCAGGCTGCCATTCCAGGCTTCAGGTATATGCCGACCTGTTACGAAATCCAAACCGCTGTGTTTAGGCTGGCCGGGGTTGAGTCCCGGAATGATTCGTTCTGCTCCTGGTGCTGTGAAATAAGTCGCACCCTGGAACCCATAATGGATGCCTTCGCTTCCAGCTCCATCTGTGAGGAAAGACTGGCCGTATTCATTGAACTGAAGACCCCAGGGATTGACCAGCCCCCGCGCATATATTTCCAATTCCCGGGTCGTCGGTCTGTATCGCCACACCCCTCCACCTTCCAATCGTCTTACACCATATGGGGTTTCTATGTGACTGTAAATATATATCGATTGGTTAAAATACAAACTGCCATCCGGGCCCCACCGGAAGGTATGGATTAAATGGTGGGTATCACCCGTACCAAACCCCGACAGCACTACTTTTCGTTCATCGGCTTTTCCATCACCATCTGTATCTTTCAAATGAAGTATCTCGGTTGAATTGGCCACATAGACACCCCCGTCTCCGGGCAAAACGGCAGTGGGAATACGGAGACCTTCCGCAAAAATGATCGATGTGTCCGCCCGGCCATCCTGGTCGGTATCTTCCAGAATAAATACTTTCCCTGAAGGTTCAGCACCCGGCCTGGGCTGGGGATAATCACTGCTACCCACTACCCAGAGTCGTCCTTTTTCATCCCAATTCATCTGAATGGGTTTCACCACAAAAGGCTCCGATGCAAATAAATTAACCTCAAAACCTTCGGCGGGATACAACGTACTTCGCTCAAATTCCGGATCTGAATTGGGAATATTACGCAATTGATCCTGTGCCGACAAGCCAGTTATGCCCATCAACCCTAGTAGACTCAGGGTATATCGGTTTAAAAACTGAGCTGCCCCTGAAAACATCATACCCACTAACTTTCGTATAAAAAATTGAACTTTCATTTGCTTATTTGATTCTTTTGATTCGCAAGGATTGAGATTCTCGCTGATTCATTCGCATGATCTTATCCTCCAGGCGGTCGATAAATAAACTATTCACACCCAGTTCATAGGAATTTTGCCCTTGCTCATATCTACGAAATCCTACCAGGTAAGTACGGTTCAACGGACGGTATTCCCAAAAATATAAATCGTTTATTTCGCTGAACAATTCCTGTATTTCACGTGCCAAATCAAACGTTCCCCCCTGGGTGATGACCACTCCGTCCTCCATGTCTGCAGCCGAAGCGGCGAGTATATTTTCGCCCCCGATATTCAACTCATAAATCCCTTTCTTCAATCCCCGCACGATCAGTATCTGAGGAATCTTATTCTCTCCATCAACCAGAACAGGTTTGAAATTGGGTTGGATACGGAGGTCGATATCCGTTCGACTGATTTGTTCCACGGTCACATTCATCCCTGAGGATCCAATAATCTCCTGCCCCCTGGTGTCCACCGTCAGCTTCCATTCCGGGATGGTATAACCCAAAGCCTCCAGAATCTTTTCACCCATTATATAATATCCCAGGCCATTGAGATGTAATCCAGTTTCAGTATATGCCTTGCTACCCGCGGCTTCCAGAGCTGAGGACAAATCGACAAACGGCTTACCATGCTGGTGGGCCAGTTCCTTAATTTTCCCGGCATACAAAGCCAGTTGTTCATTTCTTTCCTGCCCGTTCAGAGCCAGTTTTTCAGCAGCAAATTCAGGAATCGTAGACAACAAAACGGAATGGGCTCCAAGGCTGTCCACATCCTTTATCAGCCGGTCCAGATTTTTACCGAATGCCTCCAATCCATTCTGACCTTCATAAGCTTCCACTCCGCCGTATCCAATCACCACCATGGTAGGGTTCAGGGTATCGATTTGCTGGATGAGCAAATCATAAGGTTCCGGAGGTTGGGAAATATAACTTCTGGCCTGACCATCGGCGGTGTCACCCGACCAGCCCAGATTCCGGAAGGTGAGATTCCGGTCCGGCCAGGCATTCATCATCATCCATTCCAGAATACCGTATTTTCCCGCCTCCTCTATCAGTGAATTCCCAATAAATACTATCCGGGCAGAATGGGGCAGATCGGAAGAATGCGGTTGTACGAGAGTAGTCTGACTTGTGCTCTGTCCATCGGCCCCAAGCAAAAAAAAGAACTGGATCAGAAAAATTGTGAAACAACGGAATGGATCAATAAATCCGGCCCTGCCACCTTTTCCTGTTTCCAGGGCTGAAAGTGCATTTCGTATGTCTCCGGATACGAAGTATTTTAATACCATTTTCAATCGATAAGTTTACCAGAGCCAAAATTACAGATTGACCGGTCAATACTTGCATACCAATGCCTACATTCTCATTACAACGGCCGGTAATTGATCAGAAAAGACCAATTTCTCCCCTTTGCTGAATCAGAATATTTGGGGCAGAAACACCGAAAAGGTATTTAAAAATTTCCATTTTTTCTGACAGAAACAAGAAATTCGGTGGCAGATTGCCGAACAAAACCATTCCGGCTTTCAGTGAGTTTTTCCGCGAGTTTGATCACACTCGGATCCTGGGACTGAAACACCTTCACTACCTGTAAAGTACGTCCGACCAGCCATTCATCCGATGTGGTGAGATTTTCAGTCAGAGCCTTGTACAATGCCGGACTGAGACGCTCTGGATTGTCCATGTAGTTCAAAATCCGAATTTGCTCATTGGGTCTGACCGTATGATAAATCGATGCCAACTCATCCTGGACACCAGCATCCGTCAAATCCAGTTTGGTCAAAGATTTTAGGGCCAGTTCTCTTTGGATATTACTTCTGTCTGGATGGAGATTTGATTTGATTTGGGAAAGTATCTCATTGGTTTGTACCAGCTTGCCTTCTCCAAACAATTCCAGCACGAAATTGGCATATTGCTGGTCAGTTGAATGGATTAGACGACTCAGTAACTGCCTGTCCCGGTTGAGCATTTCTGCTGTTATGGAACGCAATTGTTCCTTTTCACCAACATGGATAAGGTGCCACAAAGTGTAAGTCGTATAAACCGCATCGGCTACGGTTTCTTCCGAAATTTCCTTTCTGGTCGCCCCGGTGACTGCTTCAACTCCAATACTACCTTCAGTGTCGTCCATAGGTTCCGTTAACAAATCATCATACTCGTATTCCCGGAGAATCGACCAGTCATTCCCGAGCGTCTTCATCAACAAGGCATAATCCTGGGGCGAAAATATGCTGTGATCAGTCCTTGTCAAATGTTCCCTGTAAACTTCAAGTCCCATAAAATCACCAGAGCATTTCCAATAAATTCCCACATCAATCTCTTTGCATTCCCCAGTCTGGCAAACCGGGGTATGCAATTTTCGATGCCAGTAAAGCACACCGTTCCGGTCTATATATCCTTCTACCGAAATGCTATCCAGCTGATCATCCAATATAGTTCTTGTCACATCCAGCGGTGTCAACTCCAGATCGGCTATAGAGGTACTTTGAAAATAGACTGTATCCACACCGGTATCCACCGATAAAAGAAAAGACAACCAGATGATACAGCACATCATACCAACATTATTATTGATTCACAATGACCAGCTTAATTGTCAAACCTCCACTTCCAGATTTTCCAGTCTTTTAGGTGACAATGGAAAATTATACTTTTTGATCTGTGCATTCCATTTCTCCGTATCGTAGCCCAAATCTTTTTTGGTGATGCTGGCCAATTCCTCGGACGCAAATTTTTTGAATAGGTAGTGGACATCCTCCATATAGTCCATAAGGAGCTGAAACCCGGTTCGAGAGCCGCACCGTGCCATAGCTGCTGCTACAGCCAGCTCAAGGGTCGCACCAAATACTCGCCACCGCACTACTTGATATTCGGTCGTCTTAAATCCACCCACGTTCTCATCTTTAAGCAGGTTTTCAAATCCAGAGATCAGGCTTACATCCGGAACCCGCTCAGCATAAAATGCCAGGTTTAAGATACGATTGTGGAAAGGAATGATTTTGAGATCGATCCTACCATTGTAGTACTCCGAATCCCGCATCACCATATCACCTCCGGAAGTTGTGTTTTCCAGGATGTGCCGGATTGTTTCTTTGCACTCACTATTTTGGGCCATGCCCAGCAGCGCGATGTTCTGATTGATTTTCCAAAATAATCCTTCCAGCACATTCTTCTCCCGGCCTCTGATAAAGTCGTAATTATCAACGTATCCATCAGGATATCCATCTGCCTGCTCCTCAGCAAAGAGTGTTTTCAATTCCGCTTCGATCAGTTCATTTCCTTCCTTTTCGCCAAACCACGCCAACGCTTTGGAAAGCAATAGTCGCCCATGTGCGGAGATTGATCGGTCCCTGTACGCAGTTTTCAGAATCGGGATCGCTCTTTCCTTCGGAAGTCGGACCACTTCATACAGATATTCTTCCTTTCCTTGCGCCAGGTTGGTAATTCTTCTTTTGATTTCCGTCGAATCTTCGTTGAGATTACCTTTTTTCCGTCTACTGAAGTCATCAGGCAGATATCCCAATGCCAACCATTCTTTTTGAAGCTCCGAAATATCATAATCGTGGGTTCCAGAATTTTTCCAAACCTGATCCGCAGCTATCTGGCCCGTCAGGTATCCTAAAACGATAAGATCTGATGTCATCCTTGTAAATTGCAGCGCATTGTGGGTCTGACTAAATCCACGACCTGTGATCAACAATCCCTCCAGATCTCTGGGAACAATACAACGATATGGAACCTCGAGTCGGATGTCATTGGAATGCGGTAAGAGAAAACCACACCGGGTATAGGGCGTAACTCCTACATGATGCGGATCATAGTCACTACTGGCGTCAACGATCATATCTTCAAAATGAGTGTTCTCTACTGCGTCGATGAGGGTTAGTTCATGAAGGCCTTCAATACGGCGCGATTCCCGGACAGTAAGCATGGGATTGAAATCGTAAAAATGCGCTTCATAGTGAGACAGGAATAATGCCCGCTGAAGGTCACTCACCTTCGTGTTGTCGATGATATCATAATCCCGGCTGTGACTGGAGGGAAGGTTTTTAAAGCCCGTCATATCCCACTGACTATAATTCTGAGTCTGTCCATACCGGGTATCACCAAATTTATATGCGGCACCAGCAAAATGCGCTATATCACCATCACCGGTTCCATCGATCGTACGTTGGGCCAAAATAGTCTCCAGTCGGCCATTCCGACAAACCAGGACACCATTTACCCTGGAATTATCAACTATAGCTCCGCAAATAATGGATCCACCTAGAACCCTGCCGTTTAATTCGGTCAAACTTTTCAAATGATGTAGGATACGACCGGACCGTTTTACCATATTCTTTTCCGTCGCCAGGCCTTCCGCTTCATCAACGTGCGCTTTGAAAAACCCATTATCCTTGACGCCGTGATAATATCCCATCACGCTCCCCATTGTCTTGGTTCCACCGAGATCATTAAAATAGTCTAGAATGATCGTATTGGCTCCCTTTTCAGCAGCACCTAATGCAGCCATAGCTCCCGCTGTACCGGCTCCTGCTACCACTACCTGGCAATTTTCCTGATTAGGTATATGTTTGGTAAAATCAAAGGTCACCTGCTTCAACGGAACGGTTAATCCGGGTTCCTCCATATTCACGACCATCAATTCAGTTACTGCTATTTCATTACCGGGAATACGCAATTTATCGGCTTCTCCGGCTGATTTACCAAACTGGATACCGGATATCAGACGTTCTGCAGCATCCCTGGTTTCCAGTACTACGCTTCCACTGAGCTCACTATTTGCTCCTGGGAGTGTGTGATACCCGGTCAAGCTTACTTCGGGCGGTTTGTTATTTTTAAGTAAAATGGAATTTTCTATGGCAAACTGGTGAATCCGTGCCTTAGTAAAACCATCCCCCAGATTCTGCAGATTTGCTCCAATATCTGCGGATAAAAAGCGTGATTGATTCTCCCAGCCACTGTAGTCATCTCCCTCGATCCGGAATTTAAACTCAACGAAGGCCTGACCCGGATCTCGTTTTCCGGGATGGATTGTAAGATGATTCCCGATCAATCCCATGGAAGCTGGAGTATCGAGGTTTCTTTTTTGAGTATTTTCGACGCCAACCAGCTCCATCACAAATCCCGCTTCCGAACCTTCAATCGTTTCCCCCACCAGCCGTCTGCTGAAAATCAGATTGTCTGTAGCATCCAGGAACTGATTACAGGCTACGGTATGCAAACCGTGCTTGCCAGCCGTCATGATACCTGCCACCTCATTTCCGGATGTCAGGATACCACACACATCTGTCATCAATAGCAAGTGGATTTTGTTCTGCAACAAATTACGAACCATTCCCTTCCGGATACTACCGGAAAATAAAGCTAATTCTCCATTATGCAGACTCCCATTAGGGCCTTGCCCACTATCATGGAATACCTCCTCTTTTTCACCCTTCGGGAAAAACAACTGTTGTAATTCAGTATCAAATTTATCAATCCCATCCGCGCTCAACCATAGTTTCCTTTTGGCCCAGATATCGTACCCTGGACTGGTACGTTTTTCCACTACGAGAACACGTTTTCCCAGAGAAGCTGCAGTCAAGGCGGCAAAATAACCGGAAAGGCCAGCACCATTGATGATCAGATCATAATGTTCAAATGATTCCTTTCCAAGAAATTGCTGATGGATCTCCTGAAAAATCTTTTTATTCATAAAGCCAGGGCTGATCAATATGGCACCAGTAGCGGGTAAGCTTATATTGAGGAAATCGCGTCTTTTCATGGTAATTTAATTTTCAAATTGACAATAAGGTAATAATAATATTCCGGTTCCTGCTAATATCCAGGGTTTTGTTCCATTTCGCTTCCGGTGTTGGAATCTATCACGCTTTGTGGTATAGGCCATAATTCATGATGGGGTTGGACGGATGTAGCTGACGACGGATTGTATCTGACCACCCGTTCATATAATACGTCGAGGCGCATTAGCGTGCGTCGTCGTTGCTCTTCGACGATCAACTCTCGGGCACGTTCATCCAGGATAAAATCCAGCGTGACCTCTTCCGGCGTAACGGGTATCGCATTGGCACGATTTCGTAGCACATTGATATCATTGGCGGCATTCACGAGATCTCCTTTGAAAAAGTGTGCCTCTGCGCGGTATAAATAGGTTTCTGCCAGTCGCATCCGAATAAAATCATTTGCAGATTTTCCACCTACGATATTGTCATCGAAAGGATAGCCATCCACCTTACGAATACAAGGGTAGTATTCCCGGAGTGTATCTACTACAAAATCCGTAAGACTGCCATCATTTCGCACGATCACCCGCTCCCCTCTATCATTGAGCTCCGTAATGATCGGTTGACCAAAATACTCCGGATCATCCGGGTTATTATAGAAAAAGACTCTGCGGATATTGTATTTTGAATTCCTCATGTCATTGAAATCCTTTTTCCAGATATCATATTTCAGGTAATTCAAGGGGGAATTGACCCCAATTCCCCGGATCAGGCTGTCCGCAGCTATATTAAAAAATCCATTGGGAGAACGTATCTTTTCCTGTTCGGCATACCAAAGACGAGGGGTATTGTTCCCACCATTGCTCGGGGCTCCCCCTGTAGTAAAACTTTCGATCTGCCAACTCCAGATCACTTCTTTATTTCCGGATGAACGATTTTGCTGGTTGGTATAGAACAGGTCGGAAAATACATCCCCTTCCCGGGATAAATCACCAAATCGTTCGGTCATAATTTCGTAATCTCCTACCTGCCCATTGATCACTGTGTTAGCAGCTTCGATGGCCAGGTCATAATACGATTCTTCCCCTGTTTCAAAACCAAGAGAAAGAAATACCTCCGCCAGCAAATGATAAGCTGCCGCTTTATAAATACGTCCATTGGATATATTTTCCATCACTGGCAATTCCTGTGCGGCTTCCTCGAGATCCTTCCGTACAAACTGAAGCACCTCAATCTTTGTTGCTCGCTTAAAGTCAAACTTTGGTTCTTCAACGGTGGTTTCCACTATGGGCACTCCACCATACAAGGTAGCCAGTACATAGTAGGTATATCCCCTGAAGAATTTGGCCTGCCCTGAAATATTCTGTCGGGAATCCTCTGACATTTCAACCTCCGGATCTCCGAGATTATCCAAAATGAGATTACATTGACGAATCATATCAGTATATCCCCATCGCCAGTATCCTTCCACCGGATCAAACTGGGAATTGAGAAGGTGATAATCCTTGAATCCTCTTGAATCGTATCGACCCCATTGAACCAGATCCGTACCCAGGTTCATATAATCAAAATTGGCTCCACCAAGAGCATGTTCCTGACGACTGGCCTGATAAAGTGCGATGGTCGCCGCCTCAAATCCGGCTTCATTGACCAGCAGATTTTCCGGACTGAATCGGTCCAATGGCACTTCATCGAGAAAAGAATCGCTACAGCTAAAAATGCACATCTCAAAGATGATGCTGATAAATATCGTGATAAATCCTATTGTATTCTTCATTTTACCCTTTTTTAAAGTTGAATATTCAATCCAAGTGTGTAAGACTTCAGGATCGGTCCATTGTTTCCGGGGCCACGGCCTCCACCTCCGTATTCCGGATCCCAGCCGGTCCATTCCGTCCAGGTAATCAGGTTTTTACCACTCAGATAAAACTTTAGATTAGCAATTCCTATTTTATCTAGAAGTGATTGAGGTAGATCATAACCCAGGGACACATCCTGTAACCTGATGAAACTTCTGGACTGATAGAAACCGTAGCTCAATGGATTCCCGTAATTGATCGCTGGATGGGTATTGATAGGGTTGTCCTTAGTCCAGTAAGGGACATCAAGTGTATTGGATTCATAGTAAAAATTTCGCCCGATATTGGTCGCCGGATTTGCGCTTTCACCTCCCTTACGGATATTGAACATAAACATCAATGACAGATTATTGTACGATAATGTATTGGTTATCCCGGCCAGGAAGTCAGGTTGAGTATTACTCAATACCATTCGGTCAGCAGGGTTTATCACTCCATCCCCATTGACATCCTTAAACTTCACATCACCTGGTTTTGAACCCGGAAGCAGGTCAAAATCTGTATCTCCTTCCTGATAAATGCCATCGAACACATAATCAAAATTGGAACCGAGAGGGTAACCAATAAACCAACCACTGGCGATGTCATCATCCTCTTTACCATCTCCATCATTATCATTGCCCGTCAGCTTCAGGATTTTATTTTCATTCCGGGAAAATACAAACCGTGTATCCCATTGAAAACCTCCTTTTTGGATATTTACCGTATTGAGTGTCACCTCAATCCCTTTGTTTTCTGTTTCTCCAATATTTCTTAAAAAGGAGGTAAACCCGGAAAGATTGGGAATGCGTTGTCTAAGCAAAAGATCGTAGGTATTGCTGTGATACAATTCCACTGAACCATTAACCCGGTATGAGAACAATTCAAAATCTACTCCAAAGTTGGTGCTGGTAGTGGTTTCCCATCCCAGATCGGGATTGCCAATAGATGAGGTGTACAGGCCCACTGACGATGGGCTGCCATCTCCAAAGACATAATTGGTCTGGCTTACGGAACTCAATGAGGAATATCTGCTCACCCCTCGGTTTCCGTTTTTACCCCAGGACAATCGAAGTTTCAGATTGTTAATTTTCGGAATGGAGGCTAGAAAGTTTTCTTCAGTGAGGATCCAACTTGCGCCCACCGAAGGGAACAAACCATACTTATTTCCGGAACCGAAGGCGGAGTAACCATCTCTTCTTAATGTCGCATCCAGGATATATTTTCCCTGAAAACGGTAACCAATCCGTCCCATCATCGACAATTGCTGGTCCTCGCCGGCGCTGGTGTTGATGGCAAAATTTTCCCCTATTTCAAGGGAATTATACCCCAATGCATCATTGAAGATATTGTCACTACTCAAAGAGGACGACTCTGAAGCCGATTTATAAATTCCGTACATTAAAGTGACATTGAATATATGGTTCTGTGAAAACACCTGATCGTATCGTAAAATGTTCTCCACTGTCAGGTTTCTGGATTCCGAAAACGACCGACTACCCGAGCCCAGGTTGAAAAACTCTCCCCGGTCAAAGGTTGGCCGGTAATTGAAAGTCTTCCCGTTTCGTTGGGTATAGCCGGTATTCACACGAAAGCTCAAACCATTCAGAGGCAAATCCAGATCGAGGTATGAATTGGTAAAGAGAGTGTTGGTCTTGTCCAGATTGTCATTGAGCAAGGCACCCATAAGTGGATTTCTGGCTTGGCCAACATTCATAGGCAATGGGCGGGGCACCCCATCTTCATAGTACAAATCTGCGTAAGGACTCATAAAGGTTGTCAAAGCCAAATCTGCCCTTGTACCTGAATTATCTTTGCCGGTATACCCAGTATTGGTACCGATACTCAGCCAATCTGTTACATTCACATTGAGATTGAGCCTTCCTCCCAGTCGTGAAAAATTATCTCCAAGCACGGGAGATTTCACGCTGGTATGCGATCCGGAAAAATAATATGTGAATACATCTCCTTTCCCCGAGACGCTTAATTCATTGCTGTACACAGGTGCATCTTGTCTGATTTCTTCGAATGGGTCGATGATATTCCCCGCATCTATATTAGCCTGTTCCAGCGGACTGAACGGAATGGGACCGCCATCTGCAACTTCGGCATCTGCACGAACCCGAAGGTAGCCTTCTGCATCGAGATACTTAGGAATATGGGCAAAGTCTGATTTTCCGAAATAGGAATTCAGGTTGATTCTGGGTTTCTCGGTGGTGCCTTTTTTGGTAGTGATCAGGATCACACCATTCGCCGCCAGTGATCCGTAAATAGCAGATGCGCTGGCATCTTTGAGGATGTCAATGGACTGAATATCATTGGAGTTGATATCAGACAAACTTCCGCCCGAATAGATGATACCATCCAGAACGATTAGTGGATTGTTACTGGCAGAAATTGAATTCGCACCCCTGATACGGATAAGTCCATCCGACCCGGGCCGGCCATTATCAGTAATATTCACACCAGCCACTGTACCTCGTAGATTTTGTACAGGATTGATATTAGGTTGCAATCTGTTTTGCTCCAGATTGACTCGGGTAACCGCTCCGGTAAGGTCTTTCTTCTGTGATGTTCCATAGCCGACAACGACTACTTCGTCCAGCATTTCAGCGGATTCAAGCAAAACTATGTTCATCGTCTGTCCTTCCGACGCCGGAATTTCTTGCGTCACATATCCAATGTAAGACACGACCAGAATATCCATTTCAACTACATTCTCCAATATGAAATGGCCGTCAAAATCCGTAGTTGTACCGATGTTTTTACCCTTGATCATAATATTCACCCCGATCATCGGTATACCCTCTTCATCCACTACCGTACCCTCTACGGAATAATCACCAAAACCGGCTTCCACCTCTTCGTATATTTTACTTAGTGTCAGGTTTTTATTATTGCCCTTCCGAAATAACCGGATGTTGGTCTCCTGTTCGAGGTTCCTCAGTGACTTTATTTTACGTTCCATTCTGCGGATACTGCGCTCATTTTCTTTTCCTTTGGCGAAAAGGAGATAGTATCTGGAATCGATTGATTTGTATTCAAGGTCAAGGCCTTTAAGCAATCTGTTCAAAGCATGATCAAAATCCTCCGAATCGTTGATCTCGAAGGACACTTCCACATCCTTCACCAACTCGGACTTATAAGAAAACAGTACTGAATAATGTTCGCTGAGGCTGGTCAGCGCCATTTCCAGGTTGCAGGGATCACAATCCGGATCCTGCGGGCTAATCCCATAGGCCTGCGATAAGGACACCCCTGAAAGTATCAACAGAATGATACACCATGGTTTGAAGGTAAGAGTCAATTTCATCTTCATCTTTTGTAATGGTTGAATAGAATCAAATTTTATATTCTGTGTAAATCCTTTATTTTTTGACTTCCTGAATAGAGCTTCCCGTCAAATTCCGCAGAATTTCAAGGGCTTTATCCTTATCCGTGACAGGGAACATAACCGTATATGCCTGGCCCAATAAAGCCTTGTCTTCGATGGTGTACAACTCACCGAAAACCCTTTCATATTCCCGGAGAATATCTGTCAGCATCCTGTCCTTCATAATAATTGAGCCTTCCTTCCAACTGGCTGGCGGGCTGGCATCGGTCCGGGATATCTTGGCCAAAGTACCCTGGTCATCGAACCCTGCTTCGTCACCTGGTTCCATCATCAGGGAACTTTCACCCCGCAGGGAACTGAGCTTCACTGATCCTGCTTCCAGAAATACCCTGGTGGACAAATCTCTGGTGTTTACATTGAACTCCGTGCCCAATACCTCTACACTCAAGTCCTTGGTATGTACGATGAATTTCTTGTGGCTCTGGTCATCTTTTGTCACTTCGAAGAAGGCTTCACCGTCGAGGAAAACCGTTCGAACTGCCTGGGCATCCCATCGGCGGGGATATCTCAGCTCAGAATTTGCGTTTAGCTGAACGACCGATTGGTCAGGTAAGGTCAACTCCACTATTTCTCCGTAACCGGACTTTACCACTATAGGCGTGTTTAAATAATATATCAAACCTGCTGCCGCTGCTATGACCAATACCAGACTGGCTGCTACCCGGGGCCACCAGGTACGGAGTAGGTGAGTTCTCTCTTGCGATCTGGCTTGAGAAATCCTAGTCCGCAGCTTGTTCTGAATTCGGAGTGCTTTGACTTTATCGATCGCTTCGGAATTTTCAAGATTGATCCAGATCTTCTCCAGAATTTCAATGTCATTGAAATCCTGATTTTGATTGATCCACGTAAGCAATTGTTCCAGTTCCTCCGGGGTGATCTCCCGGTTTATGAATTTTTCAAATAGATTTCGATAATATTGTGACATGGTTTGTGTTCGGTTATATTTTTTATTATCCCTTTTCGCACCTTATATCAGGCATACATTTAATCATATACCAAATAAAAGTTGCCGATATACTACCTGATTTCAAACTTTTTTTAGGTTACCTTTAAATTCTTATTTGATTTTCTTAATATTGACGGTAAGATGTCCGCCAGATGGCATGATGCGACACCACTGGATTATGAAAAATCTGGATCAAAAATTCGAAGTAGTATATCAGAATAACCTGGATCGGGTGTATAGATATATTAACGTTATCGTTCACGATGGGATGATAGCGGAAGATATTACGGCAGAAGTCTTTCTTAAAGTTTGGAAAAAAAGACATACCCTCCTTCATTATGAAAATGTGACAGGTTTATTGTACAAAATAAGCCGGGATCTGGCCATCAACCACCTCAAAAAGGTGTTTCAGGATCATCGAAAAAAAGAGGAATACTTCTACCTCTATTTTAATCCGGAAGTGGAGACTGACGACCAAATACTCAGAGAAGTGCAATTGGCCGCTCTGATGGAAGCCATCGATTCCCTCCCCGATAAATGTCGGACAGTCGTACAAATGAAGTTTATTTACGGACGGTCTCTAAAGGAGATCGCCTCCGAACTCCAAATTTCCGTCAACACCGTTCAAAATCACCTGACCAAAGGTAAAAACCTGATCCGGGAGGTGATCAGCACGGATAAAACCCTGGTAATTCTTATGATCTCCGCGGTGCCATTTTAAGCTGCACAAAATCTGCTTTTCGACCCCAATCTAAATTCAGAGTCTTATACACAGGTCACACTTGAACAGCACCTGCGATTCCGTTCTTCACAACAAAGGTTGCCCGACTTTCAATAGCAGCTCCTGGCCGGGAGATATACGGCAGTACTTTAAATTCCGCACGCATCTCATCCGGTGTCAGTTTACAGGTTACATACCCCCTCTGGCCATTATAAAACCGTATATGCGGATTTTCCTGCATAAATTTTTTCCCCAGGTTGTTTATTTCAAAACCATCCCCTCCGGACGTAATGCTGGTCCCCATAAATTCCGTACCCAAGACAGGAGAATTTGGATCGCTAAAATCGGTCAGAAGGTGGTTGACCCAATTTTTGTGGGAATCCCCGGTCAGGACGACAAAATTGGATACATCGTGGGCTTGAATGGTATCAAAAAGTCGCTGCCGGGTAGCCACGTAACCTGCCCATTTATCCATATTGTAGTGGATCTTTGACTCCATTTCGCGTCTTACCTCTGCGATCTGTACCTGTTGGGCCAGAATATTCCAACGGGAAGAAGACCGGCTAAGGTTTTCAAACAACCAGTGTTCCTGACTCATTCCCAGCATGGTTCGGGCAGGGTCCAGTCGCTCATCACAGTCCGCTTTCCAGCCATCCTGACAAGCAAAGTTGGTCCGGAACTGCCGAGTGTCCAATACGCTGAACTCCGCCAGGTTCCCGAAATTGAACCTCCGATACAACAGGAAACCCATGTTGCCTGGTAGAGCACTTTTGCGCAATGGCATATGTTCGTAGTAGGCCTGAAAGGCAGCGGCCCTACGCGCCAGAAAAGCTTCATTATTCTCATACGGTGGTCCTTCGCCTCCCCAATTATTTTCCACTTCATGATCATCCAGCGTGACAATCCACGGGAACGCTGCATGGGCTGCCTGGAGTGCGGGATCGCTTTTATACTGACCATAACGGATCCGATAATCTTCCAGTGTAATGATTTCTTTAGCGGGCAGATGCCCCCGGGATTCCTGATTACTGCCGCCTTCATAAATATAATCGCCCAGGAAAAACACCACATCCAGGTCTTCTTTGACCAGGTGTTCGTAGGCAGTATAAAATCCGCTCTGGTAATTCTGACAGGACGCAAAGGCAAAGTTCATTTCATCCAGATCCTGACCGTACGGTGGGGCTGTTTTGGTTCTTCCAGTAGGACTGGTCTGATTGCCTGACTTAAACCGGTAATAGTAGTAGGAGGCGGGTTCCAGACCGAAAACTTCTATATGGACGGAATGGCCCAAATCCGGAACAGCACTTGTCACTCCCTGCTTCAGTATAAATGAAAAAGTATCATCAGTAGCCAGTTCCCACTCCACCTCCACCGGCTGATCGGGCATACCACCTCCTTCTAATGGTTTGGGGGCCAGTCTGGTCCACAGGACAACACTGTCTGGCAGAGGGTCCCCGGATGCTACTCCCAGGGAGAATAAGGCGTCGTCTTTCTTTTTTGAAAAATGGTTCAGAGGATAGGTTCCGGTCAGTCCTACACCAGCCAGAACCGTTGATGTTTTTTGAATAAATTCTCGCCGATCTACGGTTTTACCGCGTAACGGGTTTGAGTCGTCTTTCTTCATAATAAAATTTTGAGCGATCCAAAATACATAAAATTGGGATGAATTCCAATCGGATTAAGATAGTGCCCAGATTTTGAAGCCTGACCGTAGGTCCCATCTGGGCGTATATCAGGCGTTGATGGGATTGAAAATCGGTGCTACAATAAAATATTTTCACTATTTATAACTTACTGATGCCTTGCCTATTGCAATCGGGGATACGGATGGCCGCTTCTTCACAACCTCTTTTAAAATGGGTTGTATGCGAGCAA
>CBFGVZ010000054.1:0-18731 GCA_965652315.1 uncultured Saprospiraceae bacterium
AGACTGTATGTGGTGAATAGATCGGGCTATATTCTAGCGGAGGAGGCCCTGGGATTTGAAGCGTTCTCTGTAAATTGATGTCAGTTCGTTTTCACCGATCACATGATTTCTTACCAGGGGAGTTTTACCGGATGGTGTTCTCAAGGATTACCACGGAAGGTCCCTTTTCCATCCAGCGCTGTCCCAGACCAGTGGTGTCGCCTTGCGGGATAAAATATACAAAGGAACCCAGGGCGATATCCAAATCCCCGTCACCATCCATATCCGCTGCATCCATGACCATCCATCTGCCTCGATCAGCCTGTGGGAAAGAATAAGGTGTGAAATTGAGATCACCCTTATTTTCCAAATACAGAAAACTCTCTTTCGGATTGTGTGCGTAATCGGGGAAAAATGAAATCGCGGAGATATCCAGATCGCCATCGAGATCAAAATCTCTGGCTATAGCTTTGTAAGCCCCGTTCTGGTGATAGAACCAGCTCTGTGAAAAATTGGATTTCCCGTCGTTCAGATAAATATAGATGCCGTGATAACTTTTGAGTATTGGGGTTTTGTCTGCATTGTCCCCACAGACGTATAGAATGTCCTCATATCCGTCGCCGTTGAAATCATGTAGCTCAAAATATTGTGAACCATGTAGTGGAGAAAATGAAACGAGCTGTGTTTCAGAAAATATGAGTTGGCTTTTCTGTTCCGGATCATTTGCCCCATTATTTTGGAAAAAATAAATACCCTCCATTCCCTGACTCATCAAGGCGACGATATCAGCATCCCCATCCCGGTCCAGGTCTGTGATCTCAGCGTGAATGGCACCCGGTGCATTTTTTAATACCTTTCTTTTAAATCCCCCCTCATGGTTTTGGAGATAGAGAGATAAAGCTCCTACGTGATTTCCAAATTCACATACTACTATATCTTCCAATCCATCCTGGTTGAGGTCTCCGTACGTGACCTGTACCGGTCGTCTGAGGTCGGGGATGATAACCCGGGATTCATTGTACACATCGGATGGTCCGGATTGGTAAACCAACTGTAGATCACCATCCAGTCGATCGCTTGGAAAGGGATTGGTTCCAATTGTGGTGATCAAAAGGGTATCTGATTTTTCGTCCATCTGAATCGGAGCGGTTTTGAAGTTCAACTCGGTTTCCAGATCCAGAAACTCATTGAGAATAATCAGTTTGTTTATTCCGGGTTTGGTGTCAGCAAATACCACTTTTTGTCTGTCTGGCAGAATCTTGACCATAGTAGTCAATGCCGGCCTTCGGTTGTATAACGCTTCTTTGTAGATGAAATGATCCAGACCAGATTGGATCTGCCCGGTATCCTGAGCAGGGAGGAGCTCTTCAGGGGCATGGCTGGCATAGAATTCGACAATTTTATTCCAATCCTCCATCGCCAATATGGGGTGGTCTGGAAAAATGTTGGCTTCCAGGATTGCATCCCGATTTCCGCTCTGTTCCAGTAAGCTATCCGGCCGGCTTCCGCCAGTATAAATCCCCAGTCGATGTCCCATAGCCGGAAGAACGTCTTCTTTCCATATAGATTTAGGTAGTAAATCGGGGCTGGTATATTCATGACAGGAGCCACAGTACTGACGAGCCAGCTGTTTGCCTGGCAGACCGGATGGCTGGATTTCACGGGGCTCCTCACTGCAAAAATACAACATCCCCACGAACAGGAACAGCAATACGGGTATGATCCAGGTTTTCATTTTTCCTCATGTAGGGGTAGGGCCAGAACAAACGGGCATCGAAAAAGAAATGGTTTTACAGAGCGGTATCGATCCGTAAAACCATTTTCCTTCCGGGCTATCCCCTGGTTATTCAATCTTAAAGGTCTCGTCCGGAATATCCGGATTGAGCTGAACCTCAGCTACTTCGGTGACCATTTCAAATGGCATGCCACCACCGGACAAAATCATTTTCATGGGAACCATGACGCCTTCTACTTCTTCGTAATTGTCAAATTTTTGGGTCGTGGATATTTGTTGGCCATTGACCTCTACATTCATGATCTCCTGCAACTTCAGTCCGGAATCCACACTGTAATATTCGGTAAATTTGGACCCATCGGCCATGGAAACCTGGAGTTTGTGTACCGGCTCTCCTTCGAGCGTTTCCTTGCCCACATATTCTACTTTGTAATCACCTGAGGTGAAATACTCCAGTTCACGAGCGAACTTAGCCATTCCCCTAAATCGACCAAAATCTTTTGGATCCGTGATGACCTGACTTCCCTGTACGCCTCCCACTTTGGCCTTCAGCCCATCAAAAGTGATTTCCTGTACCACCATCCCGGAAGCTTCGACTTTCATATGTACTTTTGTGTTGTCCTTCCCTTCCATCGTAGTAGTCACGTCTCCCATTGGGGTACTGGCTTTGTGTTTATATAAAAAACTTTGGATCGCTTCCACGTTATCCCGACCTCCCAGAGCCTGAATATACCGTTCTACCACCGATTCTGCACTAACTTTCCCCTCTTCTTCACCTCCCGTATCATCTGCCATCTTTTCGATTTTATTGGCTTTGGCGTCATAGAAATCTATTTGCTGGTCACCGTCAAATGCCAATAATTTGTCAGCCACCTCAGATTCATTTCCTACAATAATAATGTGCATCCGGTTGGGATCCAGGTATTTTCGAGCAGCTTGCTGAACATCTGCCGGGGTGATTTTTTCGAGCCGTTCAAGATAGGTTTTATAATAATCCTCTGGTAAGCCATATCTTGCGATATTCAGTGCGTATTGAGCAACCGTCTGTGGGTTTTCCAGCCCTCGGGCAAACTGACCGGTTTTGACATTCTTTACCAGTTCCAGCTCATCCTCAGGAACCGGTGTATTACGTAGTTCATTAATTTCATTGAAAATCTCTGTCAAGGTACTATCCGTGACTTCATTTCTTACACTGGCAGATGCCGAAAATCCACCAATGTATCGGTCCGGGCTCAGGCTGGAAAAAATCCCATAGGTAAATCCCTTGTCTTCCCTGATATTCTTATTGAGTCTGGACCCAAAATAACCGCCCAGAATGGTATTCATGACGTTAGCAGCCATCCGGTCTTCGGCATCTGGTTTGAAATCTGCCGTTTGTTCCACCGACACCACTGATTGAACAGCGCCATCCTTGTTTATAAAACTAACGGAATTGCTCGGCGGACGCTGTACTGGTTCAGGGATCAATGTTTTGAAGTCATTGTTTCGGGGCCATGAGGCGAAATATTCCTCGGCCTGCGTCCGGGCTTCTTCCGTTGTAATATCGCCCACTATGATCAGGTAAGCTTTATTGGGGAAATAGTATTTATTATAAAAATCCCGCACATCATCCAACGTAATTGCATCTACGGATTCTTCGGTGGTAAATTCGCCATAAGCATGATCTTTACCATATAAAATGGCATTTCCCACGTTGGTTGAAATGGTGTTGGGGTCCGACTTCTGGAACGCCAGGCCTGATTTTGTTGTCTGGATGATGCGGTCAAACTCCTCTTGCGGAAAATTCGGATGGTAAAGTATATCGGTGGCAATGTCAAGCAGTTCTTCGCTGTGTTTTTTCAGGGAAGATGCAAAAAACCCATTCGACGTAGTCTGTAACGTAGCCGCTATAAAATCCAGGCTTTCATCGATTTCTTCCTTACTCCTATTTTCGGTACCCGTTTTCAACATCTGGCCGGTGATTGATGAAACACCTGCGATATCGCCCTCTTTCAAAGGTCCCCGATCGACGAACAGCTGATACGAAACCACCGGTAATTTGTGATTCTCGACGACAATCACTTTCAGTCCATTGTCCAGGGTGAAATCGTTGTAATCGCCGAGTTTGAATTCTGGTGCCGGTCCGGGTTCTGGTGGAGTAGCACGCCAGGTTTCGCTATCGGATACATCGTTTTCCGTTGTGGTAGCCTGCATGTCCTGGCTGACTTTAGGTGTGCAACTAAAAATCAGTAAGGCCGAAAGACACGCAAGGATATATGGTTTTATTCTTTTCATGGTATGATGTTTATTGATTTTGCTGTTTGGGCAGATAATAGAGAATGACCCGGTTATCCGGGGTGAAATACTCCTGTGCGACCCGGCGAATATCTTCCCTGGTAACTTTTCTGATATTCTCTATCTCGGTATTGATCAGATTGGTATTGCCATAATAAGTGTAGTAATTTGCCAAAGATTCGGCTATGGATACCATGCTGGTGTTGCTTTGAATAAACCGGCTTTCGAACTGGTTCTGTAATTTTTGGAATTCTCGCTCAGTAATCAGTTCGGTCCGAACTTTTTCAATTTCTTCATCTATACCTTCCAGTAAGGTGCCCAGTTCGACTCCTACATTGGGTAGGGCAATGATAAAACTTACACCCGGATCTTCCAGTTCCATCGGGAAGTTGGAGATCTGAATGGCTAGTTTTTCCTCATTTTTCAGCTTCTTGACCATTCTGGAGCTTTCACCACCAGAGAGGAGGGTGGTCAGCATCTGGATGGCATAAATATCCGGATTGGTCTGGGCCGTGATCCGGTAGGTAAGAAACATGGCAGGCAGCGTAATGTTGTCATACACCGTGTCCACGATCGGTCCATCGAGGGGTGGTTCCACCACATCCGGCTGTACCACTTCTGGGCCTGATGGAATCGTACTGAAATATTTTTCTACCAGTGCCCGGGTTTCATCAATATCAATATCTCCCGCTATGGACAACGTGGCGTTATTAGGTAGGTAATATTTTTTATAAAATTTCTCAAAATCCTCATCAGAGGCCGCGTTCAGGTGTTCCATAGAACCAATCACGGGCCATTTGTATGGATGAACCTTATAAGCTTTCCCCACAGAATTGGAAAGCCATGTACCGTAAGGTTGATTGTCCATACGCTGTCGTTTTTCCTCTTTAACTACTTCACGCTGGGTTTCGATACCCTTATTGTCAATTTTGGCGTGCAGCATTCGCTCCGATTCCAACCACAGTCCCAGCTCCAGTTGGTTGGAAGGGAAAATCTCATAATAGAAGGTGCGATCCATCGACGTATTAGCGTTGTTCACTCCTCCGGCGTTGGATATATAAGTATCAAATTCTCCACGGTCGATGTATTTTGAACCTTCAAACATCAAATGTTCGAAAAAGTGTGCGAAACCGGTCCGGTCCGGATCCTCATTCTTAGACCCCACATGGTACAACACCGAAACCGCCACGATAGGAGTGGAATTGTCCTGGTGGAGTATCACATGAAGTCCATTATCGAGATCAAATTCTGTAAATGAAATCTCATTCATTTGTGCCTGGGCGGCAGGTATAACCCACAGGCAAAGGGCCAGTATAAATAATTTTTTAATCATTTCGTATTTTTTAAAATCATGATGTTTTATTATTTGGTATTCTCCTTTGGTTGATGTAAAATTTGGGGTTTATTCACATGGGGCAAACAATCGGAAAATTGACAAATAAAAATGTAAGACAATATATATCGTTAGTTGTTTATCAGTGGATTAACGCCGACCTCGGATTGGAACGTAAATATGGTTAAATTTTTGCAGAATCGTTAATTTTTTCCTCCATTTTCCGGAGGCTGCCAGTCAAAAAATCGATCAAATAACGTCCACGATCGATTAAATCCTCTAAATGATCTATTTCAAAATCCGCTTTCTCAAGCGTTTTCCGGATGGATTCTAATTCTCTTTTCCCTTCCGAAAAGGAGATTGGTGGTTGCTGTTTCTTATTCATTGATGGTAATTTTTTGAGTTCCCATGACTAGTTCTACGGCCTGCGAGCCATCCAGTTCTGTAAGATCCAGGATTCGTTTTCGGTCCTGAAAAACCATGGCATACCCCCGATTCATAATACGAAAAGGGTTGTTGTCAATGATCCATATTTTATGCTGTTCCAGAAGATTCTTTTCCGTTGCGATACGGTTGGTGGCTGAGACTTGAAACTCGTGGTAACACTTTTGTAAAAAAAGTCGTTCGCGCTCGATCGATGTACGAATAAGATGAGTCAGTGATACATCCCATTGATGTACCATTTGCCTCGTGTACTGTAACCGCTGATTGGCGATACTGCGGATATCGGAATAGGTCTGAAGGATGTCATTTTCGAATTGATAGTTGTGACCAATGATCAATTCGGCTGCCGCTGTCGGTGTTTTGACCTGTGAATGAGCTACCATGCCCGCGACTGGCGTGTCCCGCTCGTGACCGATGCCGGCCACCACAGGCAGGGGAGACCTGGCAATGGCCGCCGCTACCTCATAGCTGTCAAAATCACTTAGATCCACGCTGGCACCTCCACCTCGGACCACTACAATGATGTCAAATTCTGTGCGACGTTGTCCGATGGTTTCCAGCGCTGCTCCCAGCTGACTGCTTACCTTATCTCCCTGCATAGTGGTCTGAAACAACTCCAGATGAAATTGGTAACCAAACGTGTTCTCAGATAATTGGTGAACAAAATCCTGATACCCTGCAGCACTGGATGAACTGATAATGGCGACTTTTCTGATTACTAAAGGGATTTCAAGCGTTTTGTTGAGATCGAATAATTCTTCTTTCTGTAGTCTTTCGATCGTTCTTTTCTTCTCCAGATATAAATACCCTTCTGTATATGCCGGGTCAAAATCTTCCAGGTGTAATGAATATCCGTACTGGGGATGAAATTCCACGCGACAAAGCGCCTTAATTTTGTTTCCAGTTCGGGTCACCTGTGAAAACAGATCTCCGAGTTTTTGTCTCAGTATTCCGGCTTTATTTCGCCATAGCGTACAGTTGGCTTTAGCCAGAATTTGACCGGTTGGATTTTTTTCGATCAGGGTCATATAAATATGTCCACCGTGCACCCGGCTTTCCGATATTTCCGCTTCCACCCATATACTTTCTTCAAAATTGAGATAAAAAACCCGCTGAATGATCTGATGCAATTCGAATAAGGTCAGATTTTTCATAACGGATCATTTCATCTTCACTTTAGTGCATTCTGGACAGCTTCTGCTGCTTCTTCCAAAAGAATGGCAGAAGTGACCTTGAGACCGCTTTCGTCGATGATTTTTTTGCCGAGTTCGGCATTAGTACCCTGTAGTCTGACAATGACAGGCACATTTACCTCGATGTTATTGGCCGCTTCGACCACACCACTGGCTACGCGATCACACCGGACGATCCCGCCAAAAATATTGATCAGTATGGCTTTAACGTTTTTATCCTTCAGTATGATCCTGAATGCCTGTTCGACACGTTCTGCATCTGCAGTACCTCCTACATCCAGGAAATTGGCAGGTTCTCCTCCATACAATTTGATCATATCCATGGTAGCCATGGCCAGACCGGCTCCGTTGACCATGCAGCCCACGTTCCCATCAAGCTTTACATAGCTCAGGCCATACTTTTTGGCTTCCACTTCTGTGGGATCCTCTTCACTTTCGTCCCTCCAGGCAGCCAGGTCCTTATGGCGGAACAGGGCATTGTCATCCAGGGTGACCTTACAGTCTACCGCCAGAATTCTGTCGTCTCCCGTTTTCAGGCAAGGATTGATCTCAAAAAGTGATGCATCACTGCTTGTGAAGGCTTTATAAAGATTCCCAATAAACCGGGTCATTTCTTTGAATGCCTGGCCGGAGAGCCCCAGGTTGAAAGCTATTTTTCGTTGCTGGAATGGCAGTAAACCCACCTCAGGATCGATGGATTCTTTGAATACTTTTTCCGGTGTTTCTTCCGCTACTGCCTCGATATCCATGCCGCCTTCTGTGGAATATACAATGACATTACAATTCTTCTCCCGATCGGTGAGAATCGAAATATACATCTCTTCATTAGCATCGAAATCAGGAGCATACACATCCTCGGCCACCAGTATTTTCTGAACCAATTTACCCGCTCCTTCCAGACCGCCTGGGGTCTGGGGAGTTTTGAGCATCATCCCCAGAATTTGATTGGCTACCTCCTGGTACTCGACTTGATTTTTCGCCAGTTTAACCCCACCGCCTTTTCCTCGTCCTCCCGCATGGATCTGTGCTTTGACCACTACAAAATCAGTACCGGTTTCTTCGCGCAGCTGGTTATAGGCTTCATCCAGCCGTGCCGGATCTTCTACCACAATACCTTCCTGAACGTTTACGCCAAATTGCTTCAAAAGTTCTTTTCCCTGATATTCGTGTAAATTCATTATAGTTTGATTAAAAGTAACAATGGTTGCGGTGCAAAAGTAACAAAATTAATAAGACAGTCTTTATTGGACCATAAGTTTTTGGGTGATCATATTTTCACCATCTGAGATGTGGAGGAGGTATAAGCCAGCAGTCAAATCGCGAAGATGATAACTGGAATTCATTTCACCCATGACTCTCTCGTCTGAGGAGGAAATTAATTGCCCCTTCAGATTGTAAAGGTTCAAACGAACTTGTCTTGGGCTGGTAAACCGGTAGTACACTCTGATTACGGGATTGCCGGCATGGAGTAAATTGGGATCGACCCGAACCTGATCCCCGTCTGGCAGAACATGTGTATTGGAGGGAATCTCCGGCTTGAACGATGATTGAGTACTCGGTTCGGGGCAAAATGTGAATGGATTCAGAGGGAATACGCGCCAGTAAAAAGTCTGTCCATCGAGCAAATCTGAGGGCGGTATCGCAATACTGGTCTCTGAGGTTGTGTATTGCAGCATTTTATTGTATTTTTCAAAAAGTACGCCGGAAAGTATAGATAGCTGAACGATGTACTGCTCGGCTTCGGGAAGCGGATTCCACGAGAGTACTACTCCATTGAGATCCACCTCTGAATTGTAAGCGGGGCTGACCAGAGTCATGTCAGAACCGGAAACTTTACCGGGTGGGATGAACTTATACCGTCGGCTGCTATAACGGGTTTGCAGGATGTGATGCATCCGGTCCACCTGCTCAGGAGTGAACATATTCTGACACCGATCCTCAGCATAAGACATGAAATTGGTCCCATCTATGTGGAATTCTGTCCCGTTGGGATCATAATACAATTTAGTGCTCAATCCGTTTCCGGCACAATTCCAGCGTTCGGAAATGTAATCCGGCGGTGTATCGCAAAAGCCATCTCCGGATGTCTTGCAATTAGAGCCATCTACGGTTTCGACATAAACCGTATCTAGCCCTCTTATACTGAGGTACGCTGGCACATTGGTCTTGTCGTAGGTTCTTTGTTCCCATCCCTGAAATGTATGAGGAAGGCCAAAAAAATGCCCCATTTCATGTGTCAGTGCATGAGTACCTCCTATGAAACAGGATTGCGCGACAGCTACTGCTTCATTTGCCGGACTGAAGTATCCGCAGGTCTCATTGGGATTGCGTACGATGTATATATTAAACACCCCGGTCGCATTGTGGTTACGCATCATTCTGTAACCATTGGACTGATTGTGCTCGAAGTAATTGTCATTGTTGATGTAACGGACAGGATCTTTCATGAAAAACTGGATTCCATATTCAAGGAAATCTCTGTTGAGCTGGCATAGTCCTCGTAACATATCAACATCTGATAGCCGGCCGTCACCGTTGGATTTGGCTACTGAGAATATCTGCACTGGATAATAATCCACGGTATTACGTCGCAAGTCCGGTTCATACCGGATCGTTGCAGCATCCCCGATGTAGCTGGTCAAATCAGGAGTCCCGCAGAAATTACTTTCAGAAAACTGACCAAAAGCAATTTGACTGAGAAAGACTTTCAGGATTAGTATATTTATTATTACTTTGCCCCCCGAAAAAATATGACTTTTGACATTTTGCATACAAGCCAAAAATATAAAAATTTTTCATTCAATTTATAACCCAATTACAAATAACTTGTTTTACAAAAAATTCAAAAACGCATAAAATGAGCAAAATAACCGTAGTAGGAGCAGGAAATGTAGGAGCCACCGTGGCTAATGTGCTAGCACACAAAGATCTGGTAAATGAAGTGATCTTACTGGATATACAGGGAGACCTGGCGCGGGGTAAAGCGCTGGACACCTGGCAACAGTCACCGATTGAATCGTTCAGTACCCGAATCACTGGTACCGATAATTACGAAGAAACGGCCGGATCAGACATCGTTGTAATTACGGCAGGTGTACCACGCAAACCTGGTATGAGTCGGGACGACCTGATCAATACCAATGCACGTATTGTGAACAGCGTGACCACTTCTATACTCGAACACAGCGATAACCCGACCATTATCGTGGTATCCAATCCACTCGATGTGATGACCTATGCAGCGTACGTGAATTCAGGATTACCTAAGAATAAGGTGTTTGGAATGGCGGGCATCCTGGACACCGCCCGGTACCGTGCTTTTTTGGCAACCGAACTCGATGTTTCTCCGCGTGACATTCAGGCTGTACTGATGGGGGGGCATGGTGATACCATGGTGCCTCTGCCCCGATACACTACTGTGGCTGGTATTCCGGTGACCGAGCTGATCGAACCCGCAGTACTGGATGGCATCGTAAATCGAACTAAGACAGGTGGGGGGGAACTGGTCAAATTAATGGGTACCTCAGCGTGGTACGCACCGGGTTCTGCCGCGGCACAAATGGTGGAATCAATTGTCAAGGATGACGGACGGATCTTCCCATGCTGTGTGTATCTGGAAGGGGAATACGGTATGACAGATATTTTCCTTGGAGTACCTGTCCAACTTGGAAAGGACGGCATTCGCCGGATCATCGAACTCGATCTCAATGATGATGAAAAGTCCCTGCTGCATGAATCGGAGCAACACGTTAGACAGGTGATGGATACTTATAAAGCTATGCAGAAATAGATCGGCTCCAGTCAAAAGGCGACCGTGATAAAACCTTGCGAAATATCAAACAAATAATTATATTCTTGCAATCATCCGATGAAATTCCGAATTGTAAGGTAGCCCTGGGAAACTATTATGGCATGATATCGTTTTAAATATAAATGTGAATTATGCGTGGATGGTTATTTTCGGATTATATACCCGGTTCTGAGGGGGAAGCGGGGTTTGAGAATTTGCTGAAAATTTTTCAAGAATTGCTGACTCAAACCGGCGGCAATGTGGAGGAATCCCTCGCCTGGCTTACACAGTTGGACCGGATGTATCATCTGACTAGTGACGATTACACCCTTTCGGATTTTATCGAGGAATTGATTGAAAAAGGATACCTGAAGGAATCCGGGTGGGGGAGTGGTAAGTTCAAGCCCACGGGCCGAATGAATGTTAATATCCGAAAAAGAGCCTTTGAGGATATTTTTGGTAAGATCAACCGATCCCGATCCGGCCGCCACAACACGAAAATAACCGGGAAAGGCGACGATTACAGCTCTGATCTTAAAAATTATGAGTTCGGGGACAGGATTGAAAATATTGCGCTGTCAGAATCACTTCGCAATGCCTATATCAATCATGGAATCGATGATTTCATGATGACACAACAGGACCTGGAGATGCATGATACTTTCTATCAGAGTAATATGAGTACTGTGTTGATGATCGATATATCGCATTCTATGATCCTGTATGGTGAAGACCGGATTACACCGGCGAAAAAAGTAGCCATGGCTTTATCCGAATTTATTCGCACCCGCTTTCCCAAGGACAGTCTGGATGTGCTTGTGTTTGGTGATGATGCCTGGCAGATTAGCATAGAAGACCTGCCTTATTTGCAGGTAGGCCCATACCATACCAATACCGTTGCCGGTCTTGAACTGGCATTGAGCCTGCTGAATAAGCGACGTAACCCCAATAAGCAGGTTCTGCTAATCACCGATGGTAAACCGACTTGTATTAAAAAAGGTAAGAAGTATTACAAAAACCCATTTGGATTGGATCGGACCATTATGAATCGTACGCTCAATCTGGCGACCCGGTTCAAAAAACTTCATATTCCGATTACCACTTTTATGATTGCTTCGGACCCCTATTTACGGGATTATGTGGATATGTTTACCGAAGCCAATCATGGTAAAGCATTTTACTCAGACCTGGACCAATTGGGAGAGTTCATTCTGAGGGACTACAGTAATCGGAAGGGCAAGAGATATTAGTACGGTTTTATCCAAAATTGTCCATCTGTAGGTATAGACGAATGCTAATACCATTAGGTGTGAGCATGAGTGTAGGGGGCCAAACTAGCGGGTGGTAGGCCTTGGAAGTAGAATGAAATAAGCGCGGGACCTCTATCGTTGTAAATCCAATAACACATTTGCGATGATCCACCGTTTTTACTGCGGACTCACATCACTGTTGACTATATTTTTGTTCTCTTCTGGAACACCTTTATTTGGGGCTTCTCTCCAGACCGGATTGACAGACTCTATCCGACACCATGCCCATCAACTCATCCGAAATCAGAACCTGGAGGTTCGGGAAATGGCATTTGATTTTCTGAACAGGAATCTGGGTGCTTTCATGGAGTCATTTTCTCCGGCTACTGATTCTTTTCCAAGACTGGAGGGATTAGCTGTGCTGGAAAATAAAGCAGAGCGCGTGAGGGTGGTGACTTACCAGCTGTACCGGGATACATCGGATTACCGTTATGGAGGGTGGGTGCAAAGTCCACGACTCAATGCTCCCGTATTTCTGACCGATAACTCTGAACCCCTGGAGATGGATCCGGACCTGGATTTTCTGGAGATGGATCCGGATAATTGGTACGGCGCATTATATTATGAGATGAAAACCATGGTTTCCAAACCGGGAGAGCAAATTATTTTACTTTTTGGTCTGGACAATTATCGGTTTTTTACGAAACGAAAGCTGATAGAAGCAATGATTATCAGAGAAGATGAGGTTCGCTTCGGGCTGAGTATGGTAGCAATGGAAGACGATTTGCCCCGGGAATACTGGAAGAAACGATTTATCCTCGACTATTCGGTGCAATCGCCACCAAGTCTTCGGTTCGATGAAGAGTTGGACATGATCATATTCGATCATTTGATCTTTATGCCAAGTAATATTCCACAGCAAAGGATTATGCGCGTTCCGGATGGGACCTATTCAGGTTTTGAGATCGATCCGAGTCACCAGAAACTGGTTTTCGTCGATAAGGTTTTCAACGAAACCATGGAGGAAGCTCCCGATGGTCGGGAATCAGCAGGGACGAAACGGGATTTGTTCGGTAATCCCATCGATGACCGGTAATTGAGAATTTCAACCCCAGGTTTTAGAGAATAAAATCCAGCTTGTGCTCATAGCGCAGGACCAGATCACCCTTTTCAATTGAAGTGAATTGAGGACTGTTGACCAGACCCAGGACAGAAATGACCTGCTCCTGTGAATCTGTCAGGATGTAAAGCCGGTCTTTGAATGGCCGCGGGATCCGCTTTTCTGTCAGTAACTTTTTAATCGATTTATGAAAACCCTTTGGATCCCCTAACCGGATTTTATCTCCTGGACGACGGTGGCGAACAAGGAGGGGGGGATTGATCTCTTTCAATATGATAGGTATTTCCCATCCGCCGAACGGTTGGTGGATGGAAGGGTTATTCTCAAAGATGAGACGATCTCCACCTGGTAACAATTGATTTTCTCCTATTTTCAACGACAGCTCATCCGCCGGGTCCCAGCTTGTGTAAAACGAATCCCGGATCAGCCATAGCTGAGTTCGGTCTCCCCAGGCCGATATTCCTTTCCCTTCATATTGTCCGCCCGTGGACAATGGTCCGTGCCCGATGAGAATATCATTCACACTATGGACATACAGTCCCTGATCCAGTAAATATAGTTTCAGCATAAAACGTAATGAAGGATCTCTGAAAATTTCAATGAGATTTGATATCCGGCTGATTTCAGAGCTCCAAACCTCGATGAATTGATTCCTGAATAAGATTAACTGATTGTCAATATATACTTGATATTCAGATAGTAAAGAAATGGTCTCAAGTGCTTTTTTCAATTGTAAATTATCCTGATCTCCGAAATTTGGAATGACATGATGCCTGATCCTATTGCGAAGATATTTATTCGATTGATTGGACGCATCCTCCCGGAAGCGAACCTGATGTTTCCGGCTGTAATGCTCGATTTCTTCCCCGGGAATCCACAGCATGGGTCGTAAGATTCGCCCCCTGATCCGGGGAATCCCGGTCAGTCCTTTTAATCCACTGCCCCGGAATAAATGGATAAAAAAAGTTTCCAGCTGATCGTTTCCATGGTGCGCAGTGCAGATGAAGTCGTAGGATTCCGCATCAGCCACTTCCTGGAAGAAATGATACCGGAGTTCCCGGGCGGCTTCCTGAATTGAAATATTGTGTTCTTTACTGTATCCGACCGTATCGGCGGACTGCGTAAAAAATGGTATTTGATGTAGCTCACAGTATTCCCGGACCAGTAGTTCATCCAGATCAGAGGCCCGGCCTCTTAATTTGAAATTGAAGTGAGCTATTCCAAAATTGCGATTCAGTGCTCCAAAAATATCTGTCATTACCATGGAGTCCCTACCTGCGCTCACGGCCAGAAGATATTTGACTGAACGCTTTTCTCCGGCGACATCCTCGACTTCAGTCAATTGTTGTTCCACCTTTTCGATCAGGGATTTCATATTACAACCCTCTTTGGTTGAGCCACCGCTGATATAACCGGGCATTCTGATTGTGCTCACGGAGACTTGAGCTGAAATTGTGCAGACCACTGTTATCCGGCTTGGCAACCATATAAAGATAATTATGATCGTCAGCGTGAAGGACGGCATCGATGCCACTGATGCTGGCTATTCCGATGGGTCCGGGGGGCAAGCCGGCATAAAGATAAGTGTTATACGGAGAATCGATCTCCAGGTGCTTATACAAAACCCTTCTCGTGTCAAAAATGCGATTGGCAAATACAATGGTTGGATCGGCCTGTAATGGCATACCAAGCTTTAGTCTGTTTAGATATACCCTGGCGACGACGGGTTTTTCCCGTTCGGCGATGGTTTCCCGGTCTACGATGGAAGCCAACGTGTATACTTCCCGGGGCGTCAAACCCAGTTCGGCTGCCCGAACGCGCCTTGAATTCTGATCCCAGAAACGATTATATTCATACAATAGTCGTTCGGCCAATTTTTCACAATTGATATTCCAATACATTTGATATGTATTGGGAATGAATAATGTGAGGAGCGAATCCGCCTGGAATTCATTTTCGTGAAATAAGGGCGCATTCTTAAAGCAACTGATGATTTTAGTGGAATCCAACAGTAGATAACGGGATAGTTTACCGGAGATCAATTCAATATCCCGTTCGTTGTGAAGGACGACATTGACTGCCTCCTGGTTGCCGGAACGGAGTAGATTAATTAATTCGCGGTTGGTGTGTAGGGAATGAATGTTATACCGGCCCGTTTTGAGATCTTCCGGTCCGAACTTCATGAGTCTGGCTGCACGATGGAAAGACTCCGGATCCACTACAATCTGTTCCAGATAGCGGTTCAGTGAATCTATATTGGAATCCGGATAAACGTACAGGATACCATCGTGCTGTTTGTTGATATTGGGTGTGAAAAGTGCGGTATAATAGCGGTATCCAATCCAGCTTGCCACCAATCCTCCCAGCAAAATCAATATTCCTATGGCTTTCCACCATTTCATCAATACTGTTCATTTTCATTGGGAAAATCACCGCTTTTGACATCCCTGCGATAGGCTACAGCGGCCTGATGAATTTCTTCAAATAAGTTGAGGTAACGGCGTAAAAAACGGGGTTCGAAGTCCTTGGTAATGCCCAGCATATCATGGACGACCAGTACCTGACCATCTACCCGGTCCCCTGCGCCGATACCGATTGTGGGTATATTTACGCTGGCGGTGACTTCCGCTGCGAGGTCTGCCGGAATTTTCTCGAGCACGATGCCAAAGCAACCCAACTTTTCGAGCAGTTTGGCATCGGATTTCAATCTTTCCGCTTCTCCCACTTCTTTAGCCCGAACGGTATAAGTGCCAAATTTGTATATCGACTGCGGAGTTAACCCCAGGTGTCCCATCACCGGAACACCGGCTGACAAAATCCGTTTGACGCTGTCTTTAATTTCTTCTCCACCCTCTATTTTGACCGCATGGGCTCCCGATTCCTTCATAATCCGAATAGCAGAAGACAGGGCTTTTTTGGAATTGCCCTGATAGGTTCCAAAGGGAAGATCCACCACGACCAGGGCTTTATGAATGCCCCGAATCACACTACTGGCGTGGTAAATCATTTGATCGAGCGTAATCGGCAAAGTCGTTTCGTGACCCGCCATCACATTGGATGCCGAATCCCCTACGAGCAGGACCTCGATTCCAGCATCATCCAGAATTCGTGCCATAGAATAATCATAGGCTGTGAGCATGGCAATTTTCTCACCGGAATCTTTCATTTGTTGCAAGGTGTGGACCGTGATCCGCTTGACTTGTTTGGATACCGACATAGTGATGATTTTATTATTTTATTCGAAAATTTTGCCCAAGTTACGCAAATCTACATTTCCACCAGATATGATCAGGGCATTGATTTTGCCTTCGAAAATTTCAGGGTATTTGCGTATAACGGCGAGTGGCACAGCAGATGATGGTTCGATGACGATCTTGAGATACCGGTAGATATCCTTCATAGCTTCAATGATTTCCCGATCACTGACCGTCAGAATATCCTGGACGAGATCGTAAATAATCGGGAAATTTACATCCCCTAATTGAGTCCGAAGTCCATCGGCTATGGTATCAGGATGGAGGCTGGACTGGATGGTACCTGAATGGAAAGAACGACGTGCATCATCAGCACCTGCGGGTTCTGCACCGTAAACCTTGGTTTCTGGGGATAACAGTTGGGTCACCATTGCTGTGCCCGCGATTAAACCGCCGCCCCCTACCGGAACGAGGAGGTGGTCAGGTGTCGGACAAGACTCCAGAAGCTCCCCCGCCGCTGATGCATTACCCCTGATCATATCCAGATCATTGGAAGGGTGGATAAAAATAGCCTCCGGATGCTTTGTGAGATATTCCTCCATCCGGGCTTCCCGGTCTGATGGTTTATTCCCGGAAAAAATAATTTCTGCCCCGTATCGGTGTACGGCATCTATTTTAGCCCTGGGCGCATTTTCAGGCATGATAAGTACGGCTTTCTTTCCGAACATCTGAGCCGTTCTGGCAAGCGCCTGCGCAAAATTACCGGAAGAATGGCCAGTCAAAACATCCGCTTGTCTGACTTTGAGTTTTTCAGAAACGGCAAAAAGTGCGCCCCTGATTTTAAAAGATCCGGCTAACTGAAAATTTTCACACTTAAACAAAAGTTTTGCGCCATAGGTTTCGTTCATAATAGAGGAAGACAACACGGGAGTCCTATGGACATATTGTTGCACAACTCGCTGAATTTTACGATACTCTTTTTGATTCATATGGCAGATTAAGTCTGACCATCAAAACTAATTATTACTAATGAGTAAAACACGTGGTACCGCAAAATTTTTAAAAACGACGATGGTGGGCGGTCTGGTTGTCCTATTACCACTTACATTATTTTATTTATTGGTTTCATTCTTGTTTTATACCGTATCGGGAATTGCTAAGCCGATTCTCGGACTATCCGACGTCTATGATGCCTTCAAATATCCTGTCCTTGTCGACATTTTTGCCTTCATCTTTCTCCTGACATTGTGCTTTTTAGTCGGGCTTTTTGTGAGTACCAAACTGGGACAGTTATGGGTGAACCGGATTGAGCGTAAGGTATTGTTTATGCTTCCATATTACGGGACGCTACGGGAGGCCGTACATCAGTTATTGGGAAATTCCAACATGAATTTGTTTAAAGTGGTTTTAGTGGATTTATACGGTACCGATACATTGGCTACGGCTTTTCTTACCGATGAATCAGATGGGGAGTATGTAACTGTTTTTATCCCTACAGGTCCCAATCCGACAAGTGGTTATATTTATCATGTGAAGCACCATCAGATCAAGTATGTGGATACAACCGGAGAAGAAGCCATTCGTTCCATCATTAGTGTGGGCTCCGGTTCAGGAGCGATCCTGAATAAACATTTCAAAAATGAGGGGATGGAACCGGCGAACCCGGAATCTCCGAACGATTCACTCTCCGTTACACCCGCCTCAAGATTGGAAGAACCCGTGAAAAACTGACCATTGAAAATAGGGCTGATCTCCGATACCCATTCATATCTCGATAAAGCTACCATTGGTGCCCTGAAAGGGACAGATGAAATATGGCATGCCGGTGATATCGGCTCGCCTGAGGTGACCGACCAATTGAAAGAAGTGGCTCCGGTACGAGCGGTTTATGGTAATATCGACAATCATCTGATCCGGTCTGAATGGCCGGAACACGTATTCCATGAAGTGGATGGCTTACGGTTCCTGATGGCCCATATCGCTGGCCGTCCCGGCTCCTACAATCCCAAAATCCGGGGTTGGATTTCTACATATCAACCCGGATTCCTGATCTGCGGGCATTCCCATATACTTAAAGTACAGTTTGATCACCGGTTCAACCTACTTTATATCAATCCAGGTGCCGTAGGATTGCAGGGTTTCCATATCATGCGTACACTGATCACCTTTGACATTCTGGATGGTAAAGTGACCAATATGCAAGCTGTGGAGCTTGGAAGAAGAGCGAGAAGGGACTAAATTATGAATGGTCCGAAATGAGGTGTATGGATATTCTATACGCACGTGAAAGATTAAAATGTTATTGGGTAATTGTGATGCGGCCCGGCTGGCTGATGGAAGAAAATGGTCTCTGTTTCTTTTTTTGGTCCAGGGAGGGTTATCAAGACCCCACATAAAATTAAAGGCATTTATGAGGTAT
>CBFGVZ010000055.1:0-18427 GCA_965652315.1 uncultured Saprospiraceae bacterium
TAATTAAAAATCCCGGTCCATAAGATCTATGAACCGGGATTATTTTTTATCGGAATCTGATAATCAGATCAGACCCTGAAACTATCATTTATAACAGTATTATTCCGCAGTTTCAGCCACAGCAGCTTTTTTATCACTGTTAACATGCTTTACTATGATATTTTGAAACTGCTTCACACCGGTACCGGCAGGTATCCGTTTCCCGACAATGACATTCTCTTTCAGACCATTCAGGTCATCCCGATTCGCACCAATGGCAGCCGTACTCAGTACTTTTGTAGTTTCCTGGAAAGAAGCGGCCGAAATCCAGGAAGAAGTACCTAAAGATGATCTGGTGATCCCTTCCAGTATGGGTTTGGATGTAGCCGGAACAGCATCCCGGTATTCAACCACTTTCAGATCGTTTCGCTTCAATGTAGAATTCTCCTCGCGCAATTGACGCAGAGTCACGGTCTGTCCAGCTTTCAGGCGATTTGAATCACCCGGATCGGTCACGATCTTTTTGTCAAATATTTCATCATTTTCCCTGAAGAAGCTCAGTTTATCCACTGGTTCCCCTTCCAGGAAAGTAGTATCTCCGGCATCCATGATGGTCACCCGACGCATCATCTGACGGATAATTACCTCGATGTGTTTGTTATTGATATCGATCCCCTGTGAACGGTATACTTCCTGAATACCATCCAGGATATATTTCTGAACTGCAAATGGTCCGGAAATATTCAATATATCACCTGGAGAGGTAGCCCCATCGGATAATGGTGTACCCGCCCGGACAAAATCTCCTTCCTGTACCAGAATGTGCTTGGACAAACCGATGAGGTATTTCCTTTTCTGTCCATCTTTGGCTTCGACCATTACTTCCCGGTTGCCCCGTTTGATCTTTCCGAATGAAACCACTCCATCGATTTCCGACGTTACGGCAGGATTGGAGGGATTACGTGCTTCAAACAGTTCGGTCACCCTGGGCAGACCACCCGTGATATCCGACACCTTACTCAGCTGTCGCGGAATCTTGGCTATGATGCTACCCCTGGAAATCTTCTGACCTTCTTCCACCGAAATATAGGCCCCTACAGGCAGGTTGTACGTCTTCAGTTCAGCACCATCCTCCGGATCGATCACGCGGACCGTAGGAATTTTTTTCCGTTTCTTGGATTCGACGACGACTTTCTCCTCAAAGCCGGTCTGCTCATCCCGCTCAATGCGGTATGTCACACCTTCCTCGATCGAGTCAAACTCCAGTTGACCTGAAAATTCTGAGATAATCAGGGCATTGAACGGATCCCACTGGCAGATCAGCTCGCCTTTGCTGACTTCCTGTTCATCAACCACAAATATATCGGCTCCATATGGCAAGTGCGCGGTGGATAATAACCGATTGGTTTCCTTATCCCGGATCTGCATCTCTCCCGTCCGTGAAAGGACGATCCCCTTCTTACCACCACTGGTGTCATCAACCTCCACCGTACGTACGCTGTCAAATTTAATGACCCCATTGTACTTGGAAACCAGCTGCGACTCGGACTGACTGACGGATGCGATACCCCCTACGTGGAAGGTCCGCAATGTCAACTGTGTTCCAGGCTCACCGATGGACTGGGCAGCAATAATACCTACCGCATCACCGATCTCCGCGATCCGACCACTGGCCAGATTTTTTCCATAGCATTTTTTACAAACTCCCCGTTGAGATTCACAAGTCAATACGGACCGAATGGTCACTTCTTCTATCCCGGCTTTCTCAATTTTTCTTGCAATACTTTCAGAAATATAATCGTCTGCCGCCAGAATCAGATCATCCGTTTCGGGATGCGTGATATCATATAAGGTAAACCTTCCCTTGATACGCTCTGACAAGGGCTGAACAATCTTATCATTTTCAATCAGTGCTGTCATCTCAATGCCTCTGAGCGTATCGCAATCCTCCTCATAGATCACCACGTCCTGCGAAACATCGACCAGCCTTCTGGTCAGATAACCGGCATCCGCTGTTTTCAAAGCGGTATCTGCCAGACCTTTCCGGGCACCGTGGGTAGATATAAAGTATTCCTGAACCGTCAGACCTCCGAGAAAATTGGACAGGATGGGGTTCTCAATAATGGCCCCTCCCGTATCACCGGATTTCCGCGGCTTGGCCATCAGACCCCGCATTCCGCACAACTGCTTAATTTGTTGCTTGGAACCCCGCGCACCACTGTGCAGCATCATGTAAACCGAATTGAAACCATTCCGGTGGGAAGCGAGCTCCCGCATCAGGTTATCGGTGATTACATTATCCGCATAGGTCCACTTGTCAATAATCTGATTGTATCGTTCATTGTTGGTAATCAGACCCATATTATAGTTCTCCCATACCTCATCCACCTCATTCTGAGCCTCTATCAAAGTTGACTCCTTGCGAGATGGAGTGATCAGGTCTCCGAGATTGAAGGACAATCCGCCCTTGAAAGCCCAGTAGAAACCAAGATCCTTGATGTCATCCAGGAATCGGGCAGTCGTTGCAAAATCAGTAATCTCAATGGTATTTGAAATAACCTTTTTTAGGTTTTTCTTGGTCAAAAGGATATTGATATAAGGAACAGATTCCGGTACCACTTCATTGAACAAGGCCCTTCCGACGGTAGTCTCTACCACCTCTTTTTTCAACTGGCCATTCTCTCCATCTACCCGGGTCAGCAATTTGATGGGCGCATGTAGGTTGGCTTTGCCTTCATTGAAAGCAATCCTTACCTCATCGAACGAATAAAACGTCCGACCAGCACCCTTGATGGTGGAAAAGTCGGTATCTTTGTCGAGTTCCTTACTCATATAATACAGTCCGAGTACCATATCCTGCGACGGCAGGGTAATTGGCGATCCGTCCTGTGGATTGAGCATATTGTGCGCGGATAGCATCAGCACCTGTGCTTCCAGTATTGCTGCCTGGCTCAGTGGAACATGCACTGCCATCTGGTCACCGTCAAAGTCAGCATTGAAAGCTCCACACACCAGCGGGTGCAATTGGATGGCTTTCCCTTCGACCAGTTTGGGCTGGAATGCCTGTATGGACAACCGGTGCAGCGTAGGAGCACGGTTGAGCAAGACGGGATGTCCTTTCAGAATATTTTCGAGGATTTCCCAGATCACTGGTGACTTCTTATCCACCATTTTCTTGGCGGATTTGACCGTTTTCACGATACCCCTTTCGATCAGTTTCCGAATGATAAATGGCTTGAACAATTCCGCAGCCATTCCCTTGGGAATACCACATTCATGCAACCTCAAATCCGGGCCAACCACTATAACCGACCGACCTGAGTAATCCACCCGTTTACCCAGCAAGTTCTGACGGAATCGCCCCTGTTTTCCTTTCAATACATCACTCAAAGATTTGAGTGGTCGTCCACCCTCCGCTTTGACTGCATTGGATTTCCGTGAATTATCAAAGAGAGAATCCACCGCTTCCTGAAGCATTCGTTTCTCATTCCGTAAAATCACCTCAGGAGCTTTGATTTCCAGAAGCCGTTTGAGTCGGTTGTTACGGATGATCACACGTCGGTATAGATCATTCATATCTGATGAGGCGAAACGCCCCCCGTCCAGAGGTACCAGTGGCCGCAGTTCCGGTGGAATGACCGGCAGGTATTGGATAATCGTCCATTCCGGTTTGTTTTCCACCCGGCTCGCTGCATCACGGAAGGCCTCCACTACGCGCAATCTTTTCAGTGCTTCAGACTTCCTTTGCTGGGAGGTCTCGGTAGCAGCCTGGTGGCGAAGGGCATAAGACAAGTCATCCAATTCGAGGCGGGAAAGGAGGTCCTTAACCGCTTCGGCACCCATTTTGGCAATGAATTTGTTCGGATCTTCGTCATCCAATGCCTGATTGTCTTTGGGCAGCGATTCCAATACTTCAAAATATTCTTCCTCGGTCAGGAGGTCATTTTTACTTACGCCATCTTCTTCCTTTACACCGGGCTGGATCACTACGTATCGTTCATAGTAAATGATCGTTTCCAGATTCTTAGAAGAAAAACCCAGCAAATATCCAATTTTATTGGGGAGAGAACGGAAAAACCAGATATGGACGACCGGTACGACCAGTTTGATGTGGCCCATCCGCTCACGCCGTACTTTTTTCTCCGTGACTTCCACACCACAGCGGTCGCAAACGATCCCTTTGTAACGGATTCTTTTATACTTTCCGCAGTAACATTCGTAATCCTTCACCGGACCGAAAATCCGCTCACAGAATAAGCCGTCGCGTTCCGGTTTGTAGGTCCGGTAGTTAATGGTTTCCGGTTTCAGCACCTCACCGAATGACCGCTCCAGAATATCATCAGGAGAAGTCAGACAAATGGTTATGCTGTTGAGATCTGTACTTGGTTTTGTTTCCTTATTATTTATAAATGCCATGACGCGCTATTTTTTATATTAATCAAATTTTATATCCAATGCCAGTCCACGAAGTTCGTGTACCAATACATTGAACGATTCAGGGATATTGGGTACCGGTAATGTATCACCTTTGACGATCGCTTCATAAGTCTTCGTCCGGCCCTGAATATCATCCGATTTGACGGTGAGCAATTCCTGGAGAATATTCGATGCGCCAAAGGCTTCCAGAGCCCAGACCTCCATCTCTCCAAATCGCTGACCTCCAAACTGCGCTTTACCACCCAGGGGTTGCTGGGTAATGAGCGAGTATGGTCCGATCGAACGGGCATGCATCTTATCATCGACCATGTGCGACAATTTCAGCATATAAATGACACCCACTGTGGCCTGCTGATGGAACCGATCGCCTGTACCCCCATCGTACAGATAGGTCTGTCCAAGCTTGGGCAACCCGGCTTTATCCACATACTCATCGATCTCTTCGACGGTCGCTCCGTCAAAAATTGGAGTGGCAAATTTCAAATTGAGTTTTTCACCTGCCCAACCCAGTACGGTTTCAAAAATCTGCCCCAGGTTCATCCGTGATGGAACCCCCAGTGGATTGAGGACAATGTCAACCGGCGTACCGTCTTCCAGGAAAGGCATATCTTCCTCTCGCACGATCTTAGCTACGATCCCTTTGTTACCGTGACGTCCAGCCAGTTTATCGCCCACCTTCAGTTTCCTTTTCTGCGCGATATACACTTTGGCCAATTTCAGAACACCTGCGGGCAATTCATCCCCAATACTGATGTTGAATTTTTCACGTTTGTACCGTCCGACTTCCTCATTGACCTTGATCGAATAATTGTGCAGTAACCGGGCGATCAACTTGTTGGTAGATTCATTAGCGGTCCACTGACTGTAATCGATGATCGAGAAATCGATATTTTTCAGTACTGCTTTGGAAAATTTCGTACCCGGTTTGACCACTTCCTCGTTGTATACCGTCCGGACCCCAGCCGATTTTTCTTCATTGAGAATGGTTTTCAGCTTATCTATCAATCTGGTTTTGAGCTCATTCAGTACTACAGCATGGCCTTCATCCAGTTCTTTCAACTTCTCTTTTTCTTCTGCTTTTTTGGTTTGGTCCTTTTTCTCCCGTGCGAAAAGTTGTTTTTGGATGACCACTCCTTCAGTTGCCGGACCTGCTTTCAGTGAAGCGTCTTTCACATCACCGGCCTTGTCACCGAAAATAGCTCTCAACAACTTTTCTTCCGGCGTCGGATCGGTTTCCCCTTTCGGGGTGATTTTTCCGATCAGGATATTACCTTCCCGAATCCACGCTCCTACACGGATCACTCCGTTTTCATCCAGATCCTTCGTTGCCTCCTCACTGACATTTGGTATGTCATTGGTCAGTTCTTCTTCGCCCAGCTTCGTTTCGCGGACATCCAGTTCATGGCTTTGAATATGGATAGAAGTAAAAATATCGTCCCGTACCACACGTTCCGAGATCACAATAGCATCCTCAAAATTGTATCCTTTCCAGGGCATGAATGCTACTTTGAGGTTCTGACCCAATGCCAATTCACCCCGGTCTGTCGCGTAACCATCACACAGGATCTGTCCTTTGACCACTTTCTGGCCTTTGCGGACGATTGGCCGCAGGTTTACACAGGTTCCCTGGTTGGTCCGGAGGAACTTGAGCAATTTATAAACCTTGACATTATTTTCGAAGGTGACCAGTTGATCCTCTTCCGAGGCATCGTAACGAATCACGATCTCATTGGCATCCACGGATTCCACGACTCCATCCCCCTCTGCATTGATCATCATCCGGGAATCACGGGCAACTTTTCCTTCCAGACCAGTTCCCACGATTGGAGCAGAAGGTTGCAACAATGGAAGGGCCTGACGCTGCATATTAGAACCCATCAATGCCCGGTTGGCATCGTCATTCTCCAAAAATGGAATCAAAGACGCCGATACCCCTACAATTTGGTTGGGGGCTACATCGATGAATTCAACTTCCTCCGGAGTCAATACAGGAAAATCACCATGTTCCCGGCATCGGATCCGGTCGCTCTGGAATTCTCCTTTTTCATTGATAATGGAGTTGGCCTGAGCAATAATTTTATAATCCTCTCCTTCTGCGCTGAGGAATTTCGCTTCGCCACTCATGACCACCTTGCCATCTTCCACGGGTCGGTATGGGGTCTCCAGGAAGCCCATCTTATTGACCTTGGCGTGTACACAAAGTGTGGAGATCAATCCGATATTGGGTCCCTCCGGTGTTTCGATGGTACAAAGTCGACCGTAATGCGAGTAATGTACATCCCGCACCTCGAATCCGGCGCGTTCCCTGGAAAGTCCTCCTGGTCCGAGCGCTGATATACGTCGTTTATTAGTGATTTCGGACAGTGGGTTGGTCTGATCCAGGAACTGTGACAACTGTGACGTTCCGAAGAAGGAATTAATCACGGAAGACAAGGTTCTGGCGTTGATCAGATCAACGGGGGTGAACACCTCGTTGTCTCTGACATTCATGCGTTCCCGAATCGTCCGGGCCATTCTCGCCAGACCTACTCCAAATTGACCATACAATTGTTCACCTACCGTACGTACCCTACGGTTGCTGAGGTGATCGATATCGTCGAGCTCGGCTTTTTGATTCACAAGACTCACCAAATACTTGACGATCTCTATCATGTCTTCCTCCGAAAGTACGAGGGTATCCATGGGAATCTCCAGATTCAATTTCCGGTTGATCTTATACCGACCCACTTCGCCGAGATTGTAGCGTTTATCTGAGAAAAACATTTTCTCGATAATGCCCCGTGCGGTTTCCTCATCCGGTGGATCAGTTCCTCTCAGCTGGCGGTATATATAAGTAACCGCCTCCATTTCTGAGCTGGTCGGGTCCTTTTGAAGGGTATTGAATATGATACTGTAGTCCTCTTCGATGTCTTCTCGCTGAAACATCACTACTTCTACTTCCGATTCCAGAATGGCGTCGATGTGTTCTTCTTCGAGTACCACATCCCGCTCCAGAATTATTTCATTTCGTTCTATGGTGACCACCTCACCGGTATCCTCATCCACAAAATCCTCCGTCCAGGATTTAAGCACCCGTGCAGCCAGTTTTCGGCCGATGGATTGATCCAGTACGGATTTCTCCGCCGGAACTTCTTCTGCCAGATTGAACAGATTGAGAATTTTCTTGTCGGAATCAAATCCGATGGCCCGTAACAGCGTTGTTACAGGAAATTTTTTCTTCCGATCGATGTAAGCATACATTACGGAATTGATATCCGTGGCAAATTCCATCCAGGCGCCCTTGAAAGGGATGATTCGGGCCGAATATATTTTCGTTCCGTTGGGGTGGAAAGATTGACTAAAAAACACTCCGGGTGAACGGTGAAGCTGCGAAACGATAACCCGTTCTGCGCCGTTTACCACGAAAGTACCCTTCGGAGTCATATAGGGGATATTTCCCAGGAATACATCTTGTACGATGGTTTCGAAGTCTATGTGTTCTTCATCATTACAAGATAATCGCAATTTGGCCTTCAGGGGTACACTATAGGTCAAACCGCGTTGCATACATTCTTCTATGGAATACCGTGGTGGATCGATGTAGTAATCCAAAAATTCCAGGACGAAAATATTCCGGGCATCGGTGATTGGAAAATTTTCCTGAAACACGCGGAACAATCCTTCGTTCCCCCGGTTTTCGGGCGTTGTTTCCAGTTGAAAAAATTCCTGGAATGATTGAAGTTGAATTTCGAGCAGATCCGGATACTCGGTCATCAGATTGATTTTACCGAAGTTTACACGCTCGGTAGTAGATACTTGATTACCATTGGAAGCCATTGGACACTTAATTTTGGGTGGTCAAATAAGTTTGTTGTCTTTACAACACACCGGGTAAATAAACGTACACATTACGCAAAAAAGACTTAACCCACCCGGGGTGGTTAAGTCTTTTAAACATTATTTCATATATAATCTTCTGCGTACTATGTTTATAGTTGAAGATTTTACAATTACTTCAATTCAATTTCAGCACCTGCACTTTCCAATGCAGCTTTGAGGCTTTCGGCTTCGTCTTTGGAAGCAGCTTCCTTGATGGTGGCAGGAGCGCCATCAACCAATTCTTTTGCGTCTTTCAGTCCGATTCCGAGCAGGTTTTTCACCTCTTTCACTACAGCCAACTTGGCTGAACCTGGAGATTTCAATACGACATCGAATTCTGTTTTTTCTTCTTCTGCCGGTGCATCTCCTCCTCCGGCTGGGCCGGCTACTGCGACAGCTGCTGCTGCAGGTTCGATGCCATATTCATCCTTGAGGATAGCTGCTAATTCACTGACATCTTTAACAGTCAGGTTAACCAATTGTTCTGCTAATTCTTTTAATTCCGCCATTTTTGATTTTTTTAATGTTGCTCAATATATTTTGAGAGCGTTAAAGCTTGGAAGCCAAATAATTATAACAAATTTAATTGCCTGCACCTCTTTCTTCGAGGGCTTTCACCAATCCAGCCAAAGTCTGGGAACCGGATTGCAATGCTGCCAGTACGTTCCTGGCTGGTGACTGGAGCAATCCAATCACTTCGCCGAGCAGGTCTTCTTTGGATTTCAATTCCGACAATGTCCCAATCTGTTCATCGCCGAGAAATACATCACTATCGATGTATGCCGCTTTGAGTACGGGTTTGTCGTGTGTTTTTCTGAACTCTTTCAGGATCTTGGCCGGTGCATTAGCTACCTCGGTAAACATAATGCTGGTTGGCCCTTTCAGTGCCTCGTATAACTGAGACACATTTTTCTCCGGTGGTAATTTATCCAGTGCTTTCCGCATCAGGGTATTCTTGACCACTTTCATTTCTATTCCATTCTCATACAATTGCCGCCGCAGGATATTGACCTGTTCAACCGTCAGGGCAGAGGAATCGGTCACATAAAAATATTCAGACTCCTGGAGCTGTGTCGAAAGCGCCTCTATAAATTGTGATTTTTCTGTTCGTGTCATCGGTGTCTTTATTAATATGTTTTAAACTACTATGGCCTTCGGATCAATCTTTACACCCGGGCTCATGGTTGAGGCTACAGTTACTGAACGGAAGTACACCCCTTTTGCAGAAGCAGGTTTCATCCGGAAAAGCGTAGTCAACAATTCACCGGCATTATCCACCAGTTTCTCCGGTTCGAAGGATACCCGACCGATGGGTGTGTGAATGATTCCGAATTTATCCACACGAAAGGCAATTTTTCCTTTTTTTACTTCGTCAATTGCACTGACAACATCCGGCGTAACGGTTCCGGACTTGGGATTGGGCATCAAACCCCGAGGTCCCAGAATTCGGCCGATCTGTCCTACTTTGGCCATTACATCAGGAGTTGCAATGATCACATCGATTTCCGTCCAACCATCTTTGATTTTTTGAATGTATTCATCCAGTCCGGCATAATCTGCCCCGGCATCCAGTGCTTCCTGCTGTTTATCTGCATTGCAAAGGACAAGAACCCTTTTGGTTTTACCGGTTCCGTGTGGAAGCACTACCGTACCCCGGATAGCCTGATCAGCTTTTCTCGGATCCACACCCAGACGGATATGCAAATCAACAGAAGCATCAAATTTGGCTGTATTTACTTCCCGTACCAGGGTCATCGCGTCTTTCATCGAATAGGCGCTTTCCTTGTCGATTTTCTCGAGTACGGCTTTTCTTTTCTTTGTTAATTTTGCCATTATTCTTCGTTTTGGAGGTATTATTGCTGAGTTCAGCTCCCTCTTTAATTCCTGAAATACTACTATCTGATAATAAAGGTCGGGTTATTCGTTTATCCTTCCCACGGGGGCTTTCCTTTTACCGTGATCCCCATGCTTCGTGCTGTACCAGCGATCATTTTCATGGCCGATTCAACGGTAAATGCGTTGAGGTCGGGCATTTTATTCTCGGCGATGGTTCGCACCTGGTCCCAGGAAACGGAACCCACTTTGTTGAGGTTGGACTCAGCCGACCCTTTTTTCGCTTTTGAAGCGGCCAGCAATTGGACTGAAGCGGGCGGAGTCTTGATGATAAATGTGAAAGACTTATCCTTGAAGACCGTGATGACGACCGGCAAAACCTGGCCCATTCGATCCTGGGTATCCGCATTGAATCTTTTGCAAAATTCCATAATATTCACCCCTTTTGCACCCAGTGCAGGACCCACGGGGGGCGCAGGATTGGCCTGTCCTCCTCTGACCTGCAGCTTTACAAAAGTTTCTATCTCCTTTGCCATTTGTAAGTTATTTTACGTTCTTGGTTACTATTGTTTTTCGACCTGTACGAAGTTCAATTCAACTTCTGTACCTCGGCCAAAAATCTTAACGATCACTTTGAGTTTGCGTTTTTCTTCGTTGACTTCCACGACGTCACCGATAAAGTCATTGAATGCACCGTCCACGATCCGGACCGTTTCACCTTCCAGGAAGGGTTCGATCATGACTTCATCAGAAATATTGGATTCATCTACTTTACCGAGCATCCGGTTCGCTTCTGCCTGACGCATCGGGATGGGCTGTGTTCCGCCCAGGAAATTGATTACGTTGTTAACGGAGGAGATAGCCTGAATAATTTCACCGCTAAATCGTTCCGGATCTGCTTCTACAAGTAGATAACCCGGTAAAATATTCCGTTCTGTAATGACCTTCTTTCCGCCCCGTATTTTATATACCTTTTCCGTTGGCACCACAATCTGTGTCACGATATCGGACCATCCGGATCGTTTCATCTCAAGTTCTATGCGTTCCTTGAGTTTCTTTTCTTTCCCACTGATTACCCGTAGTGAATACCATTTTGTTTCTGCCATCTGGAATTGGAATTTTATCTATGCAAGACTGTATATCAGGTCCAATACCTGCTTGGAGAAGGTATCCATCACAAAAACAATGAGTGCGAAAATAATGCTCGCGACCAGTACCAGTATCGTACTACTAACCAAATTCTGCCAGGATGGCCAGGTAACCTTATTGGTTAACTCATAATAGCTTTCCCTGAAACTGTCAGTTATTTTACTCATTGTTTCGATTTAATGTCAGCCAATTTCCACTTCATTCAAAAAGCAGGAGAGACAGGACTCGAACCTGCAACCTGCGGTTTTGGAGACCGCTGCTCTACCAATTGAGCCACTCTCCTCTATGCGACTAAAAACGGATATGATCGGGCCTGAAAGCAGGCCCAATCATATGTAACATTTTTATTGCGCTACTATCATTTACTTCCTCAATTCAGGATCTCCGTAACCTGACCTGCACCGATGGTACGTCCACCTTCCCGGATAGCGAACCGAAGTCCTTTTTCCATTGCGATGGAGTTGATCAGTTTGACCTCCAGGGTCACGTTGTCACCAGGCATCACCATTTCCACTCCGGAAGGCAGAGAGATATCACCGGTTACGTCAGTAGTCCGGAAATAAAACTGCGGACGGTAACCGTTGAAAAACGGCTTGTGACGTCCACCTTCTTCTTTGCTCAGAACATAGACTTCGCATTTAAAGTGTTTATGCGGTGTTACGGAACCAGGTTTACAGATGACCTGTCCACGTTCGATATCTTCCTTGTTGATCCCCCGCAGCAACAGACCGGCGTTGTCCCCGGCTTCCCCGCGATCGAGGATTTTACGGAACATTTCTACTCCTGTGATGGTGGAAGTTTTGGGTTTTTCACCTTCAGCCATCATACCGATAATCTCTACAGGGTCACCTACATTGACTACTCCCCGCTCGATACGACCGGTAGCTACCGTTCCACGACCTGTAATAGAGAAAACATCTTCTACGGGCATCAGGAAAGGCTGATCGATCAGACGCTCAGGTTCCGGAATGTCAGCATCCACAGCGGCCATCAATTCTTTGATAGCGGCAATTGAATCGGCATCTCCTTCCAGCGCTTTCAACGCAGAACCCTGGATGACGCTAGCGTTGTCACCATCAAACTCATACTGATCCAACAACTCCCGGACTTCCATTTCCACGAGTTCGAGCATTTCAGGATCGTCTACCAAGTCAACTTTGTTCATGAATACAACGATCTTCGGCACGCCTACCTGACGCGCGAGCAGGATGTGTTCGCGGGTTTGTGGCATAGGACCATCGGTTGCAGCCACTACCAGGATTGCACCGTCCATCTGGGCAGCACCCGTGACCATGTTTTTGACATAGTCAGCGTGACCGGGACAGTCCACGTGCGCATAGTGCCGGTTAGCAGTCTGGTACTCCACGTGCGATGTATTGATGGTAATACCCCGTTCCTTTTCTTCGGGGGCAGCATCAATCGAATCGTAATCCATTTTCGATGCCAGTCCGTCAGCGGACAATGCATAAGTGATCGCTGCGGTGAGCGTAGTTTTACCATGATCCACGTGACCAATGGTTCCAATGTTTAAGTGCGGCTTACTCCGTTCAAAAGTTTCCTTTGCCATTACATGTGATTTTTATTTATCAACAATAAAATTGATGTTACCATCTTCGCTAACATGGAGCCAATGAAGGGAATTGAACCCCCGACCCCTTCCTTACCATGGAAGTGCTCTACCCCTGAGCTACATTGGCATAAAATATAGAGCGGGAGACGAGGCTCGAACCCGCGACCCTCAGCTTGGAAGGCTGATGCTCTACCAACTGAGCTACTCCCGCTTGTAATATCTTAATCGTTATCAGACTATCCAATGTACAACAGTGGGAGTGATAGGAATCGAACCTATTCAGACGTAGTCACCAGATTTACAGTCTGGCCCGGCTCTCCAACTCCGGCGCACTCCCATTCTTGTCTGCTTAAAACTTGTAGTAATATTATATGCCTGTGCCACACTCTGGTCCCGGAAAAGTAATTGCAAGAAGAGACGAAGACCCGTGTGTATTGATGATCAACCATATGGATTAACAATCGCCGTACGCCTGTACGGGCCACAAATCCACGGAGCCAGCAGAGGGATTCGAACCCCCGACCCGCTGATTACAAATCAGCTGCTCTGGCCAGCTGAGCTATGCTGGCTAGTTGTAAAACCGCTACGCCTTACAGATATCCCCAGGCATCCCGGCTTCATAGCCATTGACTCAATCATAACACATCCGATCTTCCTGTTTCTTCTCCCGGCGGCCGGTTTGCAGACCACTATCCCCATGAAGAGAGTAAGGTGTTAGCGATAGATATATTAAATAATTATTTCAAATCAAAGTGCTTTCTCTTAAAGCGATGGCAAAGATACGCCATTATTTCTTATTGCCAAAATAGAATTTCATATTTTTTTGAACTCCGAAAAAACCGGTAATTTACTCATGGGATGCCAGCCCACTGACTCCCCATAAATTTTCTTTCCAGATAAACATTTTCCGGCAGAATTGCTCCGGTCCACCTGCCTGTCGTTACCGCCCGGCAACAGGAACACCATCAGAATAGACAAGGGGCGGTCCGTATGGATCGCCCCTTGTGTTACCTGCCTGTCAGGACCAGCGTTTATTGAGCTGATCCAAAACCGACCTATCTTTTAAAGATCAGTAGGTCCGCTGCATTTCCTTATGTTTAATGATCAACCGCTTTAAGGTATCGATGGCAGAATCAGTGGCAGACTCGAAGGTCTTATCCACTTCTTTGACAAATAAGGTGTCACCGGGTACCTGAACCCGGGCTTCGAATATTTTATCCCGGACTTGCCCGGAATTCTCCAATTTCAAAAATACGCTGACATCCAGGATCTGATCATAAAATTGCTCCAGCTTGGACAATTTTTTTCCGATGAAATCAATCAGTTCCGTGTCTGCCGTAAAATGTACAGATTCAACTCTTACTTTCATTTTCTAATTGGTTTTATGTGTAAACAAATGAACAGCATCCAGATCGGGCAGCGCCTTTTTATAGGACTGCTTCAGCTTCTCAATGCTGTTGTGTGTATATATCTCTGTCGCGGCCAGCGAAGCATGTCCAAGTAATTCCCGAATCACCTGAATATCGGCACCCGCATCGAGCAGGTGGGTAGCGATCGAATGACGCAGAACATGCGGACTGATCTTCCGGCTGCTCGCCCATTTTCCCAGCGTCGACCGGACTCGGTTGTAAACCCACTTGGGATACACCGGGAGGCCCCGGTCGTTCACCAGAACATAATCAGGCCAGGTGTCAAACTGTTCTGCCGTTCGTTTCCGGTATTCCTGTAACTGGTCAACCAGCTCGGCACGAAGTGGAATCTGCCGCTGCTTGTCGCGTTTCCCGGTCACAATCAGGTGCCCCGCTTTTAGGTTGACCGCTTGCCACTTCAGTGCAATCAATTCCGATCGCCGCATCCCAGTCTCATAGAGCAGGGCTATCAGCATGCGGTCGCGCAATTGTGGCCACGTGATATCTTCAGTGAAAATAAAATAATTCTTCAAGGTCTCTTCCGGGATCACCTCCGGCAACTGCCTGCTCGTCTTCATGGACTGTATGACGCCGATTGGATTGGAAGAGACTCGTCCTTCCTTTTTCATAAACTGAAAAAAGGATCGCAAGGTTGAAATTTTCCGGTTAATAGACTTGCGTTCCAGCTTTTGTTCGGCGAGTTCATAAACCCAGCTTCTGATATGCATTGGTAATACCTCCGTCCACTCCCCGATCTGGTATTGACTGGAGAGAAACGCCCCACATTGCTTGAGGTCTCCCTGATAAGCATTCAGGGTATGTGGAGAATAACGTTTTTCGTACCGAAGATAATCGATGTATTCCTGTACCGTCCGCTTTCCTGTCATCTACTTTCTGGGTTATCTGATGATTCCCGACGTCTTCAATCGCTTCTTGTCATATCACGGGATATAAACTCATACCCTTTAAATATAATTGTTATTTCTGAGATATTAAAATAAATTTCAATTTTATTTCCTGGCACGAGGCAAAAAAAGAGGGATGCCATAAGACATCCCTCTCTAATTTCATAGCTTCAGCAAGCCCCAATCCTCCAACATCTATTATCTATTGGAATTGACCGAGGCGTTGATATTTTCATTAGCATCAATTTCCGATTGAGGAATCTTAAGAAAGAATCGTTTGTCATTGGGCTCCAGGTTAGCTGCTCCTTTCACTCTCGAATTGGCCGTTCGGGTAATGCCCCTCTGATACCGCTTCGCATCAAACCACTCTACACCGATCTCTGCATAGAGTTCTTTCCGGCGCTCTACGAGTATTTCTTCAAGCAGTGCGTCGCCGGTATTGGATGATTTGACTGCATTGGGATCCCTGTTCACCTGCAATTTGTACAGGAGGTCATGCGCGCCAGCTTCGTCTGAATTCTGAAACTTGGCTTCAGCCTCAATAAGGATCATTTCGGGGGTACGGATGATCGGAATATCCGAGGCAAAGGTAAACGAAAATTTGTCCGTAATCCAGTAACCGAATGAGGTGGTATCCACATCATAATAGTGTGCAAAAATCCGGCGGACATCCGTATCGGAGAACAGCTTCTCAAAATCGGTATTGATATACGCATTTGAATACGATAACACCCGATGGTCCGTCTGTACATGGGGAGCACTGAAATAGTACTGGGACTGGTCGTCATACTGAGCCAGTGCCCAGATCCACTCTGATGCACTCATATCCGAAAATCCATCGGAGTACGCACCTGCATCCAGCGCTCCTTCCACATCTCCGCCATATGCAATGTTGGCAGCTGTTTCAGCGTCGCTCCATCTGCCCAGGACCTGATAGACACGCGCCAACATTCCACTGGCCACCTGTTTATTCACGTATGATTTGTCCAGCCGTTCATCACCTAAAACCGAGACCGCATATTCCAGATCATCCAGGATCAGGTCATATACTTCAGAAGTAGTGGACATCGGAAGTCCTTCCTGAGAAGGTTCTGTATAAATGGGGGGTGCTGGATAAGAGGGATCTACATTATAATTGGGGCAAAATTCCAATACCAGTTGATGGTAATAGAATCCACGCAGCGCCCGGGCCTGGCCCAAAAAAGATTCCTTTTCTGATTCGGTCAGGGCCTCGCTGGCTTCTACCCCCAAGATAAATTGATTCAACTGACCTATTACGTAATACGGAAATTCCCAGCTGAAACTCGTCCTCCGGTATGTAGGCTCCCGGTTATCATTTTCATAGTCAAATGAAAACCAGCTAGTACCAATAATGATATCGTTGCCCTTGGCCACTCTCGCAAAATACATGGAATTGAGGCCACCGGCATCGTGTCCCGAAGTAAACTGTCCACGCATTCTCCTCAATATTCCTGAAATATGCGCATCCGCACCTGATTTACTACCAAATATCACATCCTCAGAGACCTGATCGGTGGGTTTGGGTTCTTCCAGAAAATCCTCACTACAACCCGTAAATACCAGGGCCACAAGGATTGCCAATGCAAATTGTATTAATATATGTTTGTTCATTTTTTTCATTGCTCAATATTTTAAAATCCCAGATTAATCCCAAAAGAAACGATCCGCTGATTGTATGACCTGTAATTGGTAGTGCCCGCCAGACTCTGCTCCGGGTCAATTCCTTTATGCGTTTGCCAGGTCAGTAAATTATCGCCCTGCAAATATATTCTCAGTTGTGTCATGCCAAGCCTTGCGATCATGTTCTGTGGAAGACTGTATCCCAGAGTCAGTGCCTTCAGGCGGACATAATCGTTTTGGAACAAAAACCGGGAAGAGGTAGAATTGAAGTCATTCTGACTGGCCAATAGTAGGGGCACATCGGATTGATCGCCCGGATTTTGCCAGCGGTCAGTAATATCAATGGAAGCCGTCCGACCAGGAGTTCTGAATCCCCCCATCAGGGCAGCATATTGAGAATCATAAATATATGCTCCAAAGCTGAAATTCAGCAGGAAGTTGAAATCAAAGCCACCAAATGCCATGTAATTGCTAAAACCACCAATCACATCGGGCAGAGAGGAATGTCCTACATAATTCCGGCTGGCCTCAGAATACACTTTGGTTGTTTCACTTTCACCGGTCGGATTTCCTTCAGAATCCAGAATGTCCTTATACCACATCCCATAACCATCTTGCGGATCTACCCCTGCCCATTCCTGAATATAAAATTCATAGAGTGAACGGCCCACTTCCCATCGTTTGGTACCGGAAATGTAACTATCCTGAGTCAATTCGGTGATTTCATTGTGGTCAAATGAAAAATTGAGGCGGGTCGTCCAGCTAAAACGGGGTCTCACCACATTGTTGGAGGTTAATGCCACTTCCACTCCGTAGTTGCGCAATGACCCGACGTTGGTAGTAATAGATTCGTTACCCGTGGATGGGGCCAGCGGCTGAGAATAAATCAAATCAACCGATTCCTTATTATAATAATCCACATTGGCCTCGAGGCGGTCTCTGAAAAATTTGAGTTCAGCACCGACATTAAATGAGGCGGTTTTTTCCCAGGACAGGAATGGATCCGTTACGCTACCCAGTAGCACTCCCGTGTTAGGACCATTGTTCCAGCCGGTGGTAAACAACTGAAGATACGGGAAGTAATTTTCTGATCCGCTGCTGTTCAGGGTTTTATTATTTCCAAGTTCGCCGTATGATCCTTTAAGCTTCAGGTAGCTGAGGAAGTCACTACCCTCCAGGAAGCCTTCATCCGATACGATCCAGGATGCCCCTACAGAATAAAAATTTCCCCATCGTACGTCCTCATTAAATCTTGAGGAACCATCCAGGCGGTATGAGCCTTCGATATAGTATTTATTTCTGAAGTCATACGATACTCGCCCCATATAACTGGACAATCTTTCCTCGAGCGTAAAACCACCCACATTTTCCGGTGTAGTACTGCCGTTCAGTACTTTCACATTGGGAAGAAAACCAGTTCCCTGGGAATTCTGGGTCTTGTATTCCAGTTGGTACGCTTCCTGTATTACATCAACACTGATATTGTGGTGGCCGAAACTGTTGAAGTAGTTCAGCGCATTGATAAAGGTCATCGTAGTGGTCAGGTCTCTGTCCTGAGCTACGCGTCCCCCGACGTTGGCTGCGTATCCAAACTCGTTGTGAACATAATCGTATCCATCAAAAAGGTATTTTTCATACACCAGGTT
>CBFGVZ010000056.1:0-18234 GCA_965652315.1 uncultured Saprospiraceae bacterium
TAATCAAAAAAGTAGTTCCGCCAGGGATCGAACCTGGACCTTAGGTTCCGGAAACCTATATACTATCCATTATACTACGGAACCAAATCCATACCAGATCCTCGCGTACAATCCGGTACGGGTATTTTGGGTGCAAATATACGAAAAACTTATCACAAAATGTCCAAAGGAAATTTGGTTTCTTCATTGATATAACCGACCATTAGGGTGAATTCCGATGCAAGTGTTGTTGTATGGCTCAACGTCCAACTGGGCGTAGGCGGACACAAATCCGTTTTTAATTCACACCACAGAGACGGTGTGGTCCCAGGAGAGAAATCTGTGAAATAAAGCTCTGCCGGTCTTAGCTTTCCACCGGATTGCGAGGCGGGCGAAGTTCGCCATCAAGGTGGTACCCCTCAGATCGGGCCACAAAAGTAGCCGCCGTGATATCTCCTACCACATTCACAGCCGTGCGGCACATATCCAGGATCCGGTCCACTCCCAGGATGATGGCAATCAGGGCAGGATTCACACCCAGACTGGCCAACACTACGATCACATAGGGTATAGAACCTCCTGGAACACCAGCCGTCCCGATACCACCCAGGATGGCCAGATAAGCCACCATAAGTTGTACAGACACCGCCAGATCGTGTCCTGCCAACTGTGCCAGAAAAATAATCGTCACCCCTTCGTATAATGCCGTGCCGTTTTGATTCGCGGTAGCTCCGATCGTCAATACAAATGAATTGATTTCTTCGGGCACCTTTAAATTTTCTCTGGTCTCCCGCAAGGCTGTGGGCAATGTCGCATTGGAGGAAGAAGTGGAAAAAGCGGTAACCGCTGTTGTCTTCACTTTTCTGAAAAAATCCATGGGTGACAAGGCCGATAGAAAATATACCGATGCGGAATAAACCACCACCCCATGAATCAATAAACCGCCTAATACGACAAGGATATACCACAAAAGAGCTTTCAGAAGCTCCATTCCAAACGTGGCGGTGCTACTGAATACCAACAGAGCCACGGCGTACGGAGCAAATCTCATGATCCAGTTGATAATTATCACAGACACTTCAAACAGGCCGTCGAAAAAGGCCAGAAAAGGTTTGGCCGTTTCCTTTGGGATCAAGGTGGACGCCATACCCAGGATCAGCGCAAAAAACATGATGTGCAACAGATCGGGTGTGCCGATCAGAGCATCAAACGGATTCTCGGGAATGAGTGTTTCGACCACCTGAGTAATGACAGGCACCTCATCAGCTTCCATCTCCACTTTACTGGCCTCCGTCTGGGTCACCTTTTGGTTGGCATAATCACCGTATTCCAATCGTAATTCTTCGGCGGTTTCACTGTTGATTCGTTTTCCCGGCTGCACCAGATTGACAACTGATAGCCCAATGACCACTGAGATGGCCGAAATCACCAATGTATATGCCAGGGTTTTAAATCCTATTCGACCCAGCTTTTTCAGATTTCCCAATCCGGCCACACCCAGGATCAATGCCGAAAACACGAGGGGCACCACGATCATCAATAACAATCGCAACCACATATTCCCCAAAGGTTCTGTCAAATTCTTTACCACCCAGACCAAATCCGGGTCTTTGGAGCCGAATATGATACTGCATAAAATCCCTGCTACGGCTCCAATAAGCAGCCCCAGAAGAATCCGGGTATGCATCGCACTGCTTTTCTTTTCTGATGGATCCGTGGTACTGTCAGTCTGGCTTTTGTATTTGAACATATATGCGTTTTATTGAAAGATCCATGTACCCTAAATTATTCACCATATACCATTTGAAATGGATGTATTATTTTGGATACCAAGCCCAAAATTGAGGACCCTTACGGTCGCTCATACATTCGATCCTGACACATGCCGTGTCGGGTTCATCCCAATTTTGGGTATGTATGACATTTCCTCGATGCATAATCCGGGTTTAAGGATGGCCAAATATAACTTTTTTATTTTTTCAATAAAAAAGCCGCTTCTAATCCTTTCCCTTACTGAGTGGGTTGCTTAGCAGAAAATCCGATAAACTGCCCGGAATACCCGGTCCTACCAGAAATTAATTGCCAGGAAATCCATCATGATTCATCACCCGGATAGCCTGATTCAAATGTCGATGCTCATGCTCAAACAGAAAATCCAGGGCATGACGCAACCTATAGGTGATCCACGGCAAGGTAGGTGAATTGATGATGCAGTGATCCAGATCTACCTCACTGCATTGAGATACCAAATCCATTAATTCAGACAAATTTTTCCGATACTTTTCCAGAATATCCATTTCGTACTCCGATAATTCGGGTTTCAATTTGGATGGTGCAGACATTTTTTTTCTGACATCCTCCGTCATCTGATTCCTGAGGGCAGTGCCCAGCAATCCGGATAACGGGCTGTACTTTTCCCAAAATGTCATATGATAAGTACCACCTGATATGGCACGGAGATCTTGAAAATAATTTCGGTCGGCCAAAATCAGATGATCCAGACATTCGGCTATACTCCAGACATCTGCTGCCGGTTTCCAGTTCAACTGGACAACGGTCAATCCGGTCAGGTTACCTTCGAATTTTTCGAGTGCTTCCTCCCCCCGTCGAACCCTATTTTGGATAAATTGATGGTCCTTTATATTGCTGCGGTATATACCAGTTCTTAAGGTGGGTTTTAAAAACACCATGCTTCCCCGCCAGAAATAATGATTATTCCATATGCGATTGGAGCCATTCCAGTATCACATTCAGCGCATGGGGTGAAAAAGTCTGCTCAATAGATGAATATTCGTTTGGTGAACCAGTTTCACTTTCCTGGAACAAGTGGTTGAGTCCTGCGAGTTCCATGGTAGTCACGTTTTTATTGCCACCCCGTTTCAAAGCAGCAGCTATTGCGGTAAGGTTCTCGTCCGGTGTGACCTGCAAGTCTTTTTCGCCGTTGATCGCCAATACAGGACACCGGACCTTTTCAAGCGCCTGTGAAGGATCGTATCTCAGGAAAAATTGCATCCAGGGACTCGTGATCGAATGGATCATCATCGTTTCATAATCCGCCTTCGACACCCCTTCCGGAATATCCCCCACTTCCCCCTCTGTGATAGCTCTGGAAATGTATTGTTTTAATTGTTTTTTCAACTGGTCGGGATCAGTAATACGGTTGACCAATTCAAAGATTTCAGAATTGATCCTCCTCATCGTATCGATCGCTCCATCTGAAGCCCCACCGGCTCTGGCAATGAGCGCCTGTTGAATGAGTAAAATACTGTCTCCCCGGATACCTGGTCCTGCCATTAAAACAAGGAATGCAATATCGTCCGAACCGGTCGCCACCATAGGCGCGATCAGACCTCCTTCACTGTGACCGATGAGGCCAATTTTATCGGGATCGATCTCCTTTCGGGTTTTTAAGTAACGCACTGCACTTTTCGCATCCGTGGCCAGATCTGCAGAATTTGCCGCCTCATGATCACCCGTTGATTGTCCTACACCCCGGTCATCGTATCTCAATACACCTATACCATTCCGGGTGAGAAAATCAGCCAATACCAGGAAGGGTTTATGCCCCAGCAACTCTTCGTCCCTGTTCTGTGGACCACTGCCCGAAATCAGAACAGCAACCGGATAGATCCCATTTGTATCTGGCAGAGTCAGCGTACCGGCAAGTGAAATATCAAATTCTGGATTTGGGAAACTGACCTCTTCAGAATAATAAGGGAAAGGTGGAATAGGTTCCTGTGGCCTAACCTGTACCTTCTTCTCAATCCGATCTCGGTAAAGGTCTAAAGGAAAATCCCGGCCTGCCTGCCTAAAAGTTCCCACAATGGTATCCGATTTTAGGGATCCTTCATAGAAAATCCCAAGATTGGTGACATCCATCTTCAATTCAGGAGGCAGAAAGGTCACTTTGCTGACTGGTATTCCGAGCGCGTTTTGGTCCGGACTGTCCATGGTGGCTGTATATCCAGTATCACTCTGTGTGATATGAAACACCAGTTCGAGCTGAGCAATTCCAACATCCAGGATACCAAACCAATCCCCGGAAACATCCTGCGCGCGGAGCTGGATAGCCATGAGAAAAAAAATCATGAAATGAATCCCTTTCCTGAACCTCGAGAGGATGTAATGTGGTTTCATAATCAGCTAATATTGAAAGATATTAATAGGTTCATTTAACTTGAAACCCTGGCCAGAGCCTCTTGCAGAGTTTCCACAAAATTGACTTGACTGCCCCCATTGCTTTCACGAATAAAATCCTTCAGGCTCTGACTTCTTAAATTTGAAAAATCCCCCACTATCACGAGTCTCATTCGATAGTTTGAAAATTTCTGAAGTACTTCACCTGCTAGTCCCGTCTTCAGATCAAAAAAATTATCCGGCAGGTTCTTTTCGTAGAGTATCATCCCATCAAAGCCCTGATAATACACATTCCCCAACAGATTCAGCCCTTCGCTGGCAGTTTTGATTAAATTCCCATCTGACTGGATCTCCGCAATGGCTATATCATCAAACTGATGTTTTTTAATTTCCAAACTTCTCTCGTTTTGTAAAAAAACCTGGATCATATTGACCGAAATGATCCATCCATACCAAAAATAATGATTTATATTTTCATGGTTGTAAATATTTTGAAGTCTTTCACTAACAGGAAGTTTCCCTAAAAGTGATTCTCAAAAAATTGATAGACTTCCCCCTGGCCAGAAAACGAAAACAAAAATGATAAAATGGATACACTCCATGTAGTCAATCATTCGGGACAGGTTTAAGGTCCACCCGATCCTCACCTACACTGGGCTGGGAAATGACAATAAATTCCAGATCTTCATCCTGATCATTTCGGATCTGATGTCGCGAACCCGGTAAAATATGGTAACCCGACCCAGCATCAACCCTCCTGGTCTCCCCATCAACCTTGAAAGTTGCAGAGCCTTTCAATATCCGGAAAAATTGTTGTGCCACCTGATGAAAATGTAATTTTTCCCGGGTACCCGGAGGCATTCGCTCTTCAATCACACTCAGATGTGGGGTGTCCACGAGTCTCCAACCACTACAACCATTCCCCCATTGATAATGCGGGCTATTTTCTTTTGATCGTTCCATAGTCTAACGATATGGCGGTAGGTGGTCAGGCATCAACCTTAGCAAAGCGGGCATTTTCCTCGATGAATGCGCGGCGTGGTGGGACGTCTTCGCCCATTAGCATGGAAAATATCCTGTCAGCATCTGCCGCATCTTCTATATTGACCTGAAGAAGTTTGCGGGTAGTAGGATCCATGGTAGTCTCCCACAATTGATCTGCGTTCATTTCACCAAGTCCTTTATACCGCTGAATCTTAACAGCATCAGGATTACCTCCATCGGCATAGCTTTCTACCAGTTCCTGACGCTCAGCTTCCGACCAGGCATAACTGAACTGTTTTCCTTTTTTCACCATGTACAATGGAGGGGAAGCGATATAAAGGTATCCCCTTTCGATCAAAAGACGCATATAACGGAAGAAGAAGGTCAAAATGAGGGTCACGATATGACTCCCATCGATATCGGCATCACACATGATTACAATCTTATGATATCTCAGTTTATCGATATTGAGTTTTCGTTCGCCCTCCACTTCCTCAATCGACACACCTAAAGCGATAAACAGATTCTTGATTTCCTCACTTTCATAAATCTTGTGTTCCATCGCCTTCTCGACGTTGAGGATTTTTCCCCGCAGGGGCAGGATGGCCTGAAACTGCCGGTCACGACCCTGCTTTGCCGTACCGCCGGCGGAATCTCCTTCCACCAGGAAAAGCTCAGACTCCTCTGGTACTTTGGAAGCACAGTCAGCCAGTTTTCCGGGCAATCCACCACCGGTCAGCACATTTTTCCGCTGTACGATTTCACGGGCCTTCCGGGCGGCTTCCCGGGCGGTCGCAGCCAGGATAACTTTGTCGATGATCCTTTTGGCCTGCTGGGGGTTTTCTTCCAAAAATATTTTCAATGCGGTACCGACTGTACGCGAGACAATACCTGTCACCTCGGAATTCCCCAGCTCTCCCTTCGTCTGACCTTTAAATTGAGGTTCGGGAACCTTCACGGATACCACGGCGGTAAGCCCTTCACGGAAATCCTCGCTCGAAACGTTGACTTTTGCTTTGGTGAACATTCCTTCCGCCCGACCGTAGTTTTTAAACTCCCGGGTCACGGCCATCCTAAATCCATTCACGTGAGCACCTCCCTCGCGGGTGTTGATATTGTTCACGAAGGAACTGATATTTTCCGAGTAGGAGGTATTGAACTGGAGGGCTACTTCCACTTCCACGTTATCTTCCTTCCCTTCCACGTTGATTGGCTTTTCCAGCAGTGAGGTCTTACTTTCATCCAGAAATCGGACAAACTCTGAAAGTCCCCCTTCAGAATAAAATACATTCCCCTTGAAACTCCCATCCTCTTTCTTCTCCCGCTTATCGGTCAGCGACAGGGTTAACCCTTTATTCAGAAATGACAATTCACGCAATCGATGAGCGAGCGTGTCGTATTTAAAAATTTTGGATTCAAAAATGGTCGGATCGGGGTCAAAAGTGATGATCGTTCCGCGTTTGTCTGTGGCCCCGTGGGTAGTCACCTCCGTCACCGGTATCCCCAATTCATATCGCTGTCGGTAAATCTGACCACCGAGGTGAATTTCAGCATCCAGGTATGTGGACAGTGCATTTACTACTGATACCCCTACCCCATGCAGACCACCTGATACTTTATAGGTGTTTTTATCGAATTTACCACCGGCGTGGAGCACCGTCATCACAACTTCAAGCGCCGATTTTTGCAATTTCTCATGCATGCCGGTCGGAATTCCACGTCCGTCATCGCTTACCGTAATCGAATTGTCCGCATTGATGACCACATCAATTCGGCTGGCATGACCTGCCAGGTGTTCGTCTATCGAGTTGTCCACGACCTCCCATACCAGATGGTGCAGCCCTTTCAGATCCGTCGAACCAATATACATCCCAGGGCGCTTGCGAACCGCTTCCAATCCTTCCAGAGCCTGGATATTATCCGCGCCATAGGTACTGGGATCCAGAGTATTTTGTGTCATAAAAATTTGTAATTTGAATCAGTGTGCAAAGATAGGGTTTTATACCCTAAGCAGGAATTTTAAAATGGATTATTTAGGCACATTTTCTTTCGGAATATTTATAAATCGGTTATATTTAAAAACCATTGGCAGGAATTTTTGGTCACCTGCATTTGAATTTAAATATCTGTATTCTAATTATTTTATGGACACGCCAGCAAACAGGCCGAAAACCCGGCAATCAACCATTATCCGAAGCGAAGCGGAATTCAGAGTATGGGCTTCGAAAGTTGCCAAAGAGATCCACCCCCCCAAAGTGGTGCTTCTTTGCGGACCGATGGGCAGTGGCAAAACAACATTGGTACGTGGTTTGATGGAGGAATGGAACGGACCGCCGGCCACCAGCCCTACTTTTAGTCTGGTCAATGAATACCGACTTCAGGACGGGCTGGTGTACCATTTTGATCTGTACCGGCTGGAGTCCGCGGAGGAGCTGGAGGAAATCGGATTTGAGGAATATCTGCAGGGTGAGGCTATAACACTCATCGAATGGCCTGAACTGGGGATACCATTTTATGAGGAGGCCCATACGGAAACGATCCGAATAGACATACTACCGGATGGAAGCCGGAAGATTGATTGGTTTAAAGGAATTGTATTATGAGTTTTTCAATCGAGACAAAATTCAAAACCCAGGAGGAAAAATTGGACATCCCCCAGAAAAAGAAAAACTGGTCGATCGGAATGCCTCTGGCCCCCAGAGCAGAATCCAGGATCCCGCTGGTCCCTTCGTCCGTCCGGGTATTGTCAGCAATGGGATACCAGATTACCATCGAAAGTCGGTCCGGTGAAAAAGCCGGTTATTCGGATCGCGACTATACCGAGAATGGTGCCGAAATTGCCTATTCTAAAGAAGAATTGTACCGCGCAGCTATCATCCTGCAATGCTTCCCGCCATCGGTCGAATCGGTACAATTTATGAAGCCCGATCAAATGCTGATCTCACCTTTGCATGTAGGATCCATGAGTATGGAACTAATCGAAACCATGAAAGAAAAACGTCTGGTAGGCATGGCCATGGAATATATGCAGGATCGAGATGGCAGTTTTCCCATCGTTCGGATACTGAGTGAACTGGCCGGAACAAGTGCGGTGTTGCAGGGTGCGCAGCTTATGACGGCCCAAAACAATGGTGCAGGAGTCTTGCTGGGCGGAATTTCCGGCGTACCTCCGGCAAAGGTGGTTATTCTGGGTGCCGGTATCGTGGCGGAAAGTGCTACGCGAGCTGCCCTTGGATTGGGTGCTCAGGTATTTGTTTTTGACAATAACGTGTACAAACTGATGAGGCTTCAAAACATCCTGGGACGGCGACTCGCCACCTCCGCGCTGGATCCGGTAACCCTGTCCGCTCAGCTCAATGAAGCGGATATCGTGATCGGTGCCATCCATTCGGCCGAAGGTCGCGCACCGATGGTCGTCACCGAAGAAATGGTCATCAATATGAAAGAAGGGGCAGTCATCGTAGATGTGAGCATCGACCAGGGCGGTTGTATCGAGACATCCAAGCCTACCACGCTGGAAAATCCAACGCACGAAAAGCACGGTGTCATTCATTTTGCCGTTCCCAACATTTCCTCCAATTATCCTAAAACATCATCCAGGGCCATCAGCAATATCCTGAGTCCTATTTTTATGCAAGCCGCCGGAACCAACAGCATCGAACGCCTGATTATGGAATGCGAAGGGTTGGCCCACGGCGTGTACCTTTTCAAAGGGAGTGTGACCAACCAATATCTCAGTTCCAAATTCGGGCTGAACTATACTGCCCTTGAACTGCTGATGCCCCGGGAAATGTAAATCCTGCAGCGCTTACGGAACCCTGCATCGATATTAATTGGGCATAACCCCGAGTGCAAGATACTTGACAAGTGCCGGAAAATAGCGGTGCTCCAGCGCCAGGACCTTATTGCGAATATCCTCTGGAGTGTCCTCAGGTTCAATGGTGCACCGCGCCTGAAAGACTATTTCACCCTCGTCATAATTTTCATTGACAATGTGAATGGTAATGCCACTTTCTTTCTCTTTGTTTTCAAACACGGCCTGATGGATATTCATTCCGTACATCCCTTTACCGCCATAAGCAGGAAGAAGGGCCGGATGTATATTGACGATGCGATTCGGATAGGCCTGGATAAGATACTCCGGGATTTTCTGCAGATAACCGGCAAGGACGATAAAATCTATCTTGTTTTCGTGAAAAAAAGTAAGGATTTCATCTTCCTGTTCCCAGGATTTACGGGTAAAAATCTGGGTGGGGATACCGTAAAGCCTGGCCCGTTCCAGTACTCCGGCTTTCCGACGATTGGTGATGACCCAGGCCACCTCCAATTCCCTGACCCCCTGAATATACCTGATGATGGCCTCAGCATTGGTACCCGAACCCGAGGCCAGGATGGCTATCCGCACCATTTACCTTACAAGTTTGTCATATTTTTGGGAATTCGCCGCATCCATAGATCGAATGAGATTAAAAGCTTCGATCTTCTCTGCGCGCGGGCTTACTGCAAACACCTCATTCAGCTCCAAAGCTTTGGCCAGAAAAAACACATTCACCAGCATCGAATTCGGTTCGGATTCATTGCCTTCCTGCAACCCGTAAAGGGACTGCAACAGGACATTCCGGCCCTCTATGGAATTTGCAGACATTTCATCGAGACCAAGTCTGTGGTAATTATACCAGGCTTTCCGGACCGGTCGCAATCCCGGATCGAATACTTCACTGATCATCCGGTACCGGTTGCGGTTATTCCCTTTCTGGCTCCAACCCGTTTCTTCACTTTGCATGGAAACCGGTACTCTCTCTGCGATTTCACGCGCCTTGGTAAAATAGGGATCTCCCCCATAAAGAGCGAAAGAATCACCATCGAGACCAAGTATAAAATAGGCATAAAAGGCCAACGTAGCTGACAGATTGTCCGAGAATGCGTTTTCCATATAGGTGATCGGTCGGGATGGATCGTAAGAGAAGACGATATTCTGATCCCGGTAATTGAACAGTGTGGTCTGATAATCACTGTTGTACACCGGCCGACTGATGACCAGGTCCATTTCTCCGCTAAAAGAGGTAGCGGACTCCTCCTTGAGGATGGTGATATTGATATTACCCTTTATTTTCTCAAAATCCTCCAGGTCCATATTCGTCCAGGCATGACCATTGAAAAATTCGTTCAATTGCGCTTCCAGTGTCCTGAAAACGGATGGATCAGCCAATTGGAGGGATGGAAAATTCACAGATATACGCACATCAAATTCCTGGGCTGACAGTGCATTTACACTTAGAATAAAAAGCACAAAAAGCCAGATTCGGCAGGTAACTTTGTTCATATCGTAAAATTATTTTCGACGTATTTTACAATGTCTTTGGCAACTTCCATTTTCGTTTTCAGCGGCTTGGGATCGGGACTGCTCTGCCTGGATATAAAGGTCACCTTATTGGTGTCCGTTCCAAAACCCGACCCTGTTTCGTTCAATGAATTGAGAACGATAAGGTCCAGATTTTTCTTATCTAACTTATTCCGGGCGTTGTTTATTTCATTCTGGGTTTCCATTGCAAATCCGATCATCATTTGATCTTTACGTTTTTTCCTTCCCAAACCGGCTGCGATATCAGGTGTACGTTCCAGGACCAGATTCAGATCATCGTCTTTCTTGGAGATTTTCTGATCGGAAAACTGCGCTGGTTTATAATCAGCCACAGCGGCAGCAAAAACACCTATCTGACAATCAGACCACACAGCCCGGCAGGCTTCATCCATTTCCTCAGCTGAGCGCACCCGGATCGTATTGATGTCTGCGAACCGAACCTCTTGCGTACCCGGACCCTGAACCAGGGTAACCTGCGCGCCCTGCAAAAAAAACTGTTCAGCGATGGCGATGCCCATTTTACCGGTACTCCAATTGCCAATAAACCGTACTGGATCCAATGATTCATAGGTCGGGCCTGCCGTTACCAGGACGTGTAGCTTGCTTATTATGGGAGATGGGTCCGTCACGATGGGTTCAATGGCATGGAGGATGTCCTCAGGTTCTGCCATACGACCGGTGCCGGATAATCCACTCGCCAATTCACCGGTGCCTGGAGGAACTACGGATATGCCATCGGTCCGGAGCTGGTCAAGGTTGCGCCTGGTAGCGGGATGAGACCACATATCCACATCCATCGCAGGGGCAACGATCACCGGACACCTCGCAGAAAGATAGACCGCCAGGAGAAAATTATCGCATTGGCCATGTGCCATGGCTGAAAGGGTGTGTGCAGTAGCGGGGGCCACGATCAGGGCATCCGCCCACATGCCCCAGTGAACATGGTTATTCCAGGTTCCCTCCACTTCATTGGCTGTAAACTCCTGAAGAACAGGTCTTTTACTAAGTGTAGAAGCCGTAAGGGGAGTGACAAAATCATTGGCCGTAGCGGTCATGATGACCTGTACTTCTGCACCCGATCGCACGAGAAGCCGGATCAGACTCAGGCTTTTGTACGCGGCAATTCCACCGGTAATTCCAACTATTATCTTCTTATTTTTCAGATCAGCTATCTGCATAATCTTAAAAGTAATCAATAGTCATACCACAATCAAATTCCCATTTGAAACTACCACCGGACATTATTTCCCTCCTTCGGGTAACTGCACAGATCTGATCCACTGTGCGGAAAATTTAACAGTTGGCGTCAGATTCAGATGTCGTCAGCATCTGCTGGCTCACCGAATGGTTTGACTTCCAATTCAGCATTCAGAAATTCCTTGGTCCCGATGATGGCCGGATTGGGCAGTTTCTCGTAATACTTGGAAATTTCAATTTGTTCTTTATTCTCCTGAATTTCCTCGATAGTGTCGGAAGTAATCGCAAATTCTTCCAGTTTTTCCCGCAGTTCATGCTTGATTCCCTGCGTAAGTTGGTTGGCTCTTTTGGAGATAATGACCAATGCTTCGTAAACATTGCCGGTCTTTTCTACCAATTTGTTGACGTCAAGCGGTTCGATGCTCGGTTCAAAATGCTGAACTCTGGAACGGATGTCACTCATAATTACAATTCATTAATTTTGTTAGTACTGACAGAAAGGTATTTTTCAACTTCCTTTTGATAGTCGCTATCGGGGTAGCGTTCTATGAACGCCTGAGCGATGGTATTGGTTTTGGTAAAACGTTCTTTTTGTTTTTCATATACGCTGTTGGCAGCCAGGTTGTACTGGGCCCGTACGATCTGATAGCGAATTTCTTCCGCATTATCAGACTCCGGGAAGTCCTTGAGTAGATTTTCCATCACTTGTACTGCGGCTTCATATTGCTGCAGATCTACGTATAACTGTGCTTCTTCGAATCGTTTTTCCTCCAGTTTTCTTCGCAAATCATCGATTAGCGTATTGCATTGTTCCACACGTTCACTGTTGGGAAAGGTATTTACGAACAATTGCAATGCATCGATCGCTCGTGTGGTGTACTCCTGATCAAGCCGGTAATTGGGAGAAAGGAGATAATACGAATAAGCAGCCATGAAATCAGCTTCTTCCCGTAGGTCAGACGTGGGAAACGAAGTGCTGAAAGTCTCGAACAGGTTGGCAGCTGAGATATAGAGCCCCTGATTGTAATTGGCCTGAGCGTATTTGAAATACAGGTCCTCCCCTTTTGATGTACCACGGTACGAACTCAAAATAATCTCCATCAAAGTGATCGCTTTCGAGTAATCCTCCAATTCGTAGTACTCCATCGCTTTTTCATAAATCCGTTCCGGTTCGCCACTGGTACGAACCTGCTCAAACTCCGATTTACAACCCGAGAGGGACAAAAGGAATACGACACCTAATAGATACCTGAAAATCAAAATCCTGGAGATTTTAGTCATAGCGCGCAAAGGTACAACTTTTTTGATAAAATTCTATTGTTGATTCCTACTTAATTATTGACTGCATAGTCTGGTATAGAATCGTTATACCAGAAAGTCCACCGGGAAGCTCTTCATACAAACAGGGAACGCATGCGATATTGATTTCGCTTCCTGGTACTGCACGAATGCACCAGGAAAGCGGGAAGTAGCTGTTGGTGGTCTGCGGCCAAAAGGTAGTTCCGTCAATGCGGGAAGTAGCTTTCTGCAGCGGATGAGCGTAAGAAAAGTATTTTTACGCTGAATGGCCTTCGACCGTTGGGCGGATTCGTCGGTTTGGTGCTTCATTTGCTTCGCTCAAGGCACTTTTGGTGCGGTTCGCGTACTTTTTGTATTAACCCGGATTATGCATGTATTGGAAAATTACACTTTCCCCAACCGGTAGGCCATCAATTCTTCGGCTATTTCCCGGTCGTTGGCCAGTCGCGGGACCTTGTTCTGACCGCCGAGTTTTCCGCGGGATTTCATCAGTTGACGAAAGGCATTTGTGGCGAGCGGTGTGATGACCAGGGGCCGGAGAATATGCCCCACGATAAGATCTTCGTAATAGGCATTCTGCCGAACCATTTGCCGGTCGAGTTCAGTAGAAAACGCCAGCAGGTCTTCCGGTTCCTTCCCGAATTCAATAAACCACTCATGGTACGGGAGCCCCCCTGCGGGGTTGACTTGCGGGGCAACGGTAAACTCCACCACATCCGCCGGATGGATAGCGACCGTCTGTGCCAGGGCTTCCTCCACCTCTTTTCCAATGACGTGCTCTCCAAAAGCTGAAATAAAATGTTTGATCCGGCCAGTAACCACGAGTCGGTAAGGATCGATGCTGACAAACCGGACCGTATCCCCGATGTTGTAACCCCACAGACCGGCATTACTGTTGATGATAAGTACATATTCTTCTCCGATCACGACTTCATCAATCGCGATCCTGCGAGCCCCCTCCCGGCCAAATTCGCGCGCCGGAATAAATTCAAAAAATATGCCTGAGCGGGTGTTGAGCAGCATCCCTTCGTGCGGCCATGCATCCTGAAACGCAATAAATCCTTCCGATGCCGGAAAAGTTTCCACGCTGTCAATCCGACCACCTATCAGAGATTCCAGTTGGTTGCGATACGGTTCGTAATTCACTCCGCCGTACACAAAAACCGAAAAATTGGGGAAAATATCGAGTACATTACCCCGGCCTGTAGCCGCAAGCAAACGCTCGAAATACATCTGCACCCAGGGGGGAATACCGGAAATCAACCGTAAATCAATGGTCCGGGTCTCGTCCACGATCCGTTCCACTTTTTCTTCCCAATCTTCAATACAATTAGTCTCCCAGGAAGGAACCTGGCTCTTTTTCAGCCAGCCCGGGACCTGGTGATTGACGATACCCGACAACCGACCGGTCAGAATCCCATTGGTTTTATCCAGCTGGGGCGAACCGGACAGAAAAATGAGTTTCCCGTCTATAAAATTCAGGTTGCCCGTTTTGATTCCATAGTGAAACAAAGCATTGCGAGCTGTATTAAAATGATTGGACAGGGACGCTTTGGTGATAGGAATGTATTTGGTCCCGGAAGTGGTCCCTGATGTTTTGGCAAAATAAATAGGCTGACCAGGCCACAACACATCGGTATCCCCTTCTTTGACCTGGTCAAAATACGAGCGCAGGCCTTCGTAGTCCCGGATGGGTATCAGTTCTTTAAAATCCAGATAGTGGCTGATTTGATCAAATTGGTGATCCCGACCATACACCGTATTCCTGGCGGTCCGGATCAGGTGTTTGCGGATAGACTGCTGGTCTTTGACAGCATTGGCCGCCATCCGGTCAATTTTCCGGGAAATATGAGCCGCAAAGGGCCTGATAAGCTTAGATTTCCAACCCATATGGAATATTACACGTCGGTCTTTTGATTCAATCGATTCTCAGGTCTTCAATATAGTAATCTTTGTATTGATCGGCGTTCCATTCCACCATTGTTCTGGAGAAATTACCAGAAAAAGAAGTGTCTCCCACCGTCAGTTGGATCCTCTGACCATCGCGGGCAAAGATTTCAATGTACCTGATCAGTTGGTTCCCTTCCGTGAAGCTAAACCGAATTTTGAAGTATTCGCTTGATTTATCCGTAGGGATCAACTCTACGATCTTCAGGGTCTGACCGCCCTGTTGCAAAGCGGACTGATCAAAATATTTAAATTCCTGATCTTCCAGGTATTTCAGTACTCCGGCCGGCGAACTCAATTCCACGGTCTCAGGATTTACAGTGGTAATCTGTACTTCTTTATTAGCTTTTTGCACGGTGTACTGAACTTTATCATCGGCATAAATAGTGTAATCTTCCAGATCTACTTTATATTGACCATCCAACTTATAAAACGTTCCCTCGAAAATCTGTGGATTTTTCCCGGGATTGGTGAGTTGGAATTCAAAATCAAGTTTCAGGGCTGAAGATTTCTGATACCGATCGATGACTGATTGTACCTCCTCTTGCAAGTTCTGTTGTGCCTGGATCGGATCGGTCCACCAGACTGCCAGGAAAACTGATAATAGTAATAGTGAAATTTTCATTGAAGGTCTATTGTAACAGTAAGACGACCGCCCGGGATAAAAGATATTACGAGGCCAGATTTTAACGCATTATTAACGAATTTAAATTTATATATGGTTGTTATAGGGCCATATGGCTTTTTTGCTATATTTGAAGAGACAAGGACACCAAAGCAGGCCCGAAAAATATACATCGGTCGGCTATTTTTATAATACAATATATTCTGAAATATGCAATGGAGAGGTCGAAAACAAAGTAGCCGCGTAGAGGATCGTCGCGGTAGCAGTACCGGAAGAAGGGTGGCCAAAGGAGGAGGTATTCTAGCCGTGATCGTCGTCATTATTTCCATATTCACCGGATGGGATCTGACCGGTTTGCTGACAATGATGGATCAGGGAGCGGCTATACAGACAGAGGCCCCAGTCAACCAGGGACCGAGGCCGGACGATGATCTGGCTGAATTGGTAAGCGTGATTCTCGCCAGTACGGAAGATGTATGGACTTCGCTTTTCAACGAGCAAAATATCCGGTATCAGGCGCCGAATCTCGTGATGTTTGACCGGATCACATCAAGTGCCTGCGGTACAGCTTCCAGCGCCATGGGGCCATTTTACTGTCCGGGAGACGGCAAGGTGTACATTGATTTGGCTTTCTGTTATGATCTGCAAAACCGGTTTCAGGCACCCGGTGATTTTGCTATTGCCTACGTCGTAGCGCATGAGGTAGGTCACCATGTTCAAAATCTGATGGGTATCACGGACCAGGTCCATCAGATGCGGGGGCGACTTTCCCAGGCCGATTACAACGCCCTCTCCGTCAAAATGGAACTCCAGGCTGATTTCCTGGCTGGCATCTGGGGATATTACGCCAAAAACACCCAACTACAGCTAGACGAAAAAGACCTGGAAGAGGCGCTGCGCGCTGCCAATGCCATCGGTGATGACCGGATACAGAAACAGACACAAGGATATGTAGTGCCCGACGCCTTCACTCACGGGACCTCCCAACAGCGCATGTACTGGTTCCGGCGAGGCTTTGAAAGCGGAGACCTTTCACTGGGGGAATTTAATTCGATTAATTAAGCCTTGTTTCCGAAGGTCTGAAATGATCAAACATCCGCTACATAGGTTGTCAAGAATTTCAGCTGTTTTTTCGCATTTTATTCCTTCACCAAAAAGGTGAAAATCTGTGGATTTCAGGCATTCAGATTCAATATCCTACTTACACATTCTTACACACTAAGGCGCTCAGGATAAAAGATATTCATGCAAATTTCAGACCCAGGATAAATCCCAGAAGTCCGCATTTTTAATTTGCTGATTCAAAACAATCTGGATTTTTTTCAGATCGCAACCCCCACTGACATCCTGGGGACAAGTTATTTCGTCCTGTAGAAAAATAATCCGGTTAACTATGTCACCGCCCCGGAATTCGGATCCTATCAATTCAATTCCCTGAAATAACCATGTATATTTACAGGTAAAACCATCCAGTAATGTCAACATCTCCCAATCATCTTATCCACGAATCCAGTCCGTACCTACTACAACACGCTTACAATCCGGTAGACTGGCATCCATGGGGAGCGGAAGCGCTGCAAAAAGCGAAAGCCGGGAACAAACCTATCCTGGTGAGTATTGGATATGCTGCCTGCCACTGGTGTCATGTGATGGAGAAGGAGAGTTTTGAGGACCCGGAAATAGCGGATTATATGAATACGCACTTTGTGTGCATCAAGGTGGATCGGGAAGAACGGCCAGACATCGATCAGATTTACATGTCTGCTGTCCAATTGATCACCGGAAGAGGTGGCTGGCCACTCAATTGTATCGCCCTTCCAGATGGGCGTCCGTTCTTTGGGGGCACCTATTTCCCACGGGACCGGTGGTTGAAATTTCTAAAAGACATCACAGCATACCTCCGGGATCATCCTGAGCTGGCAACGCAGCAAGGTGATCAACTGGTCCGGGGCATTCAATCGGGGGAAATGATCTCCGACCCGGAACCTGAAAAAATATTCCAGGTCGGTGAACTGGACAGGGCTTTCCAAACATGGAAATCTCAGATTGACTTTGAAAAAGGAGGTCACCGCGGAGCACCAAAATTCCCATTACCTGTGGCCTTCGAATACCTTTTGTACCATTTTATTTTATCCGGCAATCCTCAGGCTTTGCAAGCCGTCACGGTCACGCTTGATCAGATGTCCAGGGGCGGGATTTACGATCAGATCGGTGGCGGATTTTCACGATATTCGGTCGATGCGGACTGGAAAGTTCCCCATTTCGAAAAAATGCTTTATGACAATGCCCAGTTGGTCATGCTTTACAGCCATGCCTACCAGGTCACAGGGGAGAACAGCTACGAGCGCATTGTCAGGCAGACGCTTCTGTTTGTGGCGAGAGAAATGGCGGATCCGGCAGGTGGCTACTATTCTTCGATAGACGCGGACAGCGAAGGCGTGGAGGGGAAATTTTATCTATGGGACAAAGCCGAAATTGAGGAGGTGCTTGGGGAAGATGCCGAATTGATCTGCCAATACTATCAGGTCACTGATACAGGGAACTGGGAAGACCGAAATATCCTCTACCGCAATGAGGTCGACGAGGAATTTGCCCAAAAACATGGCCTGACGTCTGCAGAGCTGCAAGCCCTTGTAGACCAGGCTCATAAAAAATTGCTGGCAGCCAGAGCGGAAAGAGTTCGTCCTGCGATCGATGACAAAGT
>CBFGVZ010000057.1:0-17953 GCA_965652315.1 uncultured Saprospiraceae bacterium
TATACTCACGGGGACCAGGCAATGCAAGTCCTTGATCCAAAGCTTCAATGAACCTGTCATCTCCAGGAAATAACGCCTCTGCTTTGCCCATTCACACTGTTACACTTCTTGCCATCTTTCATCATTTCAACATTTCAACACAACGCCCTATCTTCGCGTTATAAAATATAAGATGATACTATATCCCGAAACGTTGTACTCCGACATGGAAATGGATCAGATCCTGAAATGGGCTGCCGATTGGACCCGTGGATCATTGGCCCGTATGCATGTCCTTGATTCATTCCCGTATCACAGCTTTAATGTGTGGAAACAGGAACTGACGATGGTGGATGACCTGGCCCGGTGGAAACGGCTCGGAATCTCTCATCAGGCCGGCGCATACGAAGACATCAGGCCTCTGATGGACAAAGTTCGGATAGCGAATTATAGCCTTGATCTGGATGATGTTTTTGCTATCCGGATGGTACTGCAGGAAATACATGCACTAGCAAAGTGGGGGAAGCACGAACAAATGGAAGATTCCGATCTGTACACACAGTATATCGCCCGGATCAATCCCGGCATTTTGAAACTGAAGTTGGATCTGGATCGTATATTTTATCCAGATGGGAATGTGAGAGAAGATGCCAGCCCGGAGTTGGCCCGGTTGAACAAACGGCTGGCTGGTCAGGAAAAGAACATCAATGCCGCTTTTCAGCAGGTAGTTCAAAAATATAAATCCAGGGATCTGCTGACAGAACCTTATGAAAGTTATAAAAACGGTAAATTGGTTCTGTGCGTGGCTGCTGCCAATAAAAGGAACATTAAGGGCTTGATACAGGATGAATCAGCTACCGGACAGACGGTCTATATCGAACCCGATGAAATGTCGCCGCAATACCATCTTATTGCCGAGATCCGGAGCGATATTCGTCAGGAAATCAATCGGCTGATTCGACAGATCAGTGCCGATATCCGAACATCCGAATTTGAAATCCGGGAAGCTTTGACCATTTTGACCGCTTTTGACATTTGGAATGCACGGGCGACGTTGGCGGTAGAACTGGACGCCTATTTGCCACAATTGAAACGCGAACCGCAGATCGAATGGAGAAAGGCCTATCACCCGGTACTCAAAAGGCACCATGAGAACGTCGGGAAAACCGTAGTACCATTTGACCTCACTTTAGATGATTCCAAAAGTATCATCCTGGTTTCCGGACCCAATGCGGGCGGTAAATCGGTCCTGCTGAAAGCCGTTGCCCTCAATCAGTTGATGTTGCAATGCGGCTTCCTTATTCCAGTGAGCACTGAATCTACTTCGGGGATGTTTCGGGCTTTCTTCGCAGATATCGGCGACCAGCAGTCCCTGAAAGAAGACCTGAGTACCTACAGTTCTCACCTGCGCAATATGCGGGAATTTCTACACCGGTCCAATAGGCGATCGCTCGTATTTATGGATGAGCTGGGTAGTGGTACTGATCCGCAGTACGGGGGCGCCATCTCAGAAGCTGTACTCAAAAGCCTGGCAGACAAAGGGGTGTGGGGTGTGGTGACTACGCATTACTTCAATTTGAAAATGTTCGCGGATCAGCATCCGCGGATTGCAATAGGTGCCATGAGTTTTGATAAGAAAAATCTGGAGCCCACCTATCGTTTTTTGCCTGGTAAACCCGGCAGTTCCTTTGCCTTTGAGATCGCCCGCAAATCAGGTCTGCCCCGACGGATCATTAATTATGCCCGGAATAAGTCCGGTAAAAATAAATGGGCCATCGAAGAGATGCTGGTCAACCTCGAGAACGAAAAGAATGAACTCCGGAAAAAAGAACAGGAGTTGGAAAGGTTCAAAGTGCAGGTCAACCAATTGATGAAAAGCAATAAAGCACTATCCGAAGAACTGGCCTTTCAGCGGCGGAAATGGAAAAAAAATGTCAAACAGGAACAACTCAATCAGCGTGAGACGGACCGGAAATGGTTACAGGATAAGATCCGGGAACTGGAGAATGACGAAGCTTTGGTGAAAGCCAGGAAAATCGAAGCCGAATTACGGGAAGAGAAAGCTGAATTGAGCGCGGAGATCGGGGCGTTGGATGAAAAGATTGAACAATTGGAGAAAATCCCTGCCGGTTTTTTTGATCGGCTGAGTGAAGGGGATTACGTTCGATACAAGGACGGTGATATCACCGGCAGGATTCGATCCATTCAGAAGAATAAAGTCGAGTTGGAAGTGGGAGGTATCCGGATGAAGGTCCGGAAAAAAGACCTACGCCCGGGGAAGGAACAGCTTCCCCTCCAGAAAGCAAAATCCATCCAAACAGACCTCCAGATGAAAAAAGCCGAAGTATCGGACCGGATCGATATCCGCGGCTATTCCGCAGTGGATGCGGAAAAGGAATTACAACAGTTTCTGGATGATGCTACCATGGCCAATTTGTCGGAACTCCGGATCCTGCACGGCAAGGGCAATGGGGTACTGCGGAATTTGGTGCGGGACAAACTACGGGAATACCGCCATGTCACTGAAGTGAATCACCCCCCTCGCGAACAAGGCGGAGATGGGGTGACGCTGGTGAAATTTTGATGGATCCTTTTAGCCCGGATTATTCACCACATACAGTCTGAAAAATATACATTATCATTATATTGAGTACCACCCCCCTCCGACATAATTAAAAAGTTACATAGCTGGTGCTGTGCAGCCCCAGGATCCAAATCGCTGCCCTCGAAATAATCAACCTTTCATCACAAAATATTTAAAAAAATAGCGCTACCTTTGCACCTTCATTTTGGACAGGGAAATTGATCCCATCATTTGAACCAGACAATTTAACCTTCATAAAACAATATGAACATGGCGGGAAAAATCACATTTACCATGATAAAGCCCGATGCAGTACGCAATGGACACATCGGAGCCATACTGGCGGATATCAATGAGGCCGGATTTCGAATTCTGGCAATGAAATACACCCAATTGTCCCCGGCCAAAGCCGGAGAATTTTACGAGATCCATAAAGAACGGCCATTCTATCAGGAATTGGTGGATTTTATGTCCTCCGGCCCCATCGTGGCAGCTGTACTGGAAAAGAACAACGCCGTCGAGGATTTTCGCACGTTGATTGGTGCCACTAATCCCGCTGACGCTGCAGAAGGAACCATTCGGGCCAAATTTGCTACGAGCATCGGAGAGAACGCTGTTCACGGGGCTGATTCGGATGAGAATGCCACACGGGAAGCTTCCTTCCATTTTGCACAAACAGAGATCTATCGGTAAACCGCCCTTATATGGCAGAAAAAGGCCTCGACGTATTACCAATATTTCTGGATAAACCCCGGAATATTCTGATCGCATCGCACCGGAACCCCGACGGGGATGCCCTGGGATCGTCGTTGGCACTGGCCTTATATTGGAAACAGAAAGGGCATACTGTTACGGTCATCCTGCCCTCGCCATATCCTCAGATTTTCAATTGGCTGCCGGGGATATCTGATATTCTCATTTTTGATGATCAGGAGCAAGAAGTAGTGGAGAAGATCGATGAAGCTGAGTTATTCGTTTTTCTTGATTTCAACCACCTGTCCCGTATCGATAAAATGGGGGAGCCAATGGAAGGCAAGGATACACCTGTGCTGCTGATCGATCACCACCTTGACCCGGATTTGAGCCATGAATACTATTACGTGGATTCTACTGCCAGCTCCACGTCGGATTTACTGTTTGATGTGTTGACGCGATGGGAAAATACCAGTTACGTCGAAGATCCGCTGATCAGTACCTGCCTGTACACCGGAATTATCACCGATACGGGTACATTTTCTCACAACACGAACAGTGTGCTTTTTGAGAAAGTGAGCCGGTTAATACGCAGTCCTATCGATCATATTGCTATTCAAAATCGGATCAACAACAGCCTGACTGAGAAGCAGTTGCGTATATTGGGGTTCTGCCTGTATCACCGCATGATCCTTTTGCCGGACGAAAAGACGGGTATCATCTTTCTGACGAAAAATGATTTCACGAAATTTGAGATTGAGCGGGGGGATACCGAAGGGATTGTTAATTATATATTAAAAATCAATAATGTTAAAATAGCTGCGTTTTTCACCCAGCAGCCAACCATTGTAAAAGTCTCATTTAGGTCTTTGGAAAACTACAATGTCGCAGAACTGGCACGGAAATATTACAATGGAGGTGGTCATAAGAATGCCGCCGGGGGGAGTCATTTCAAGGGTCTGAAATCTGCGATGGAACTTTTTAAAGAAATATTACCAGAATTTGTAAATCAACCAAACAATGAATAAACAATTGAAATTCTTTTCATTTATCATAGTTGCTTTTACTGTGATTATCGCATGCAGCGATGGGAACCAGGCCATTATCGAGGGCACCACCCAGGATGGGTTCCGATACGTAATACACAAAGCCGGTACTTCTGATGTTCATGCTCAACCTACCGAATACGTGTATTTCAGAGCGGGCGTTTTACTGGATGATACCAGTGAATTGCAACCTTTGTCCGAGATAGTCCGTTTTCAAATTCCACCGGATACTGGTGTGGCCATGGCTGCCAATCCTATTGTCGAGGTACTCGAGCAGATGAGCGTGGGTGATTCTGCGAATGTATACGTAGATCTCGATTCCATTCCCCAGGCCAAAATGCAATTTCCTGACAACAAATTTATCAACAATTACTTCCTGGTGGAAAACATTGTTGATGAAGAAACCGCATTGGATGAAATCGCAAAAGAAAAAGAAGAAGCCATGGTCCTGATGCAGGAGGCCAAGGCGAAAAGTCCGAAAGTGGACAGCCTGGTCAACCATTACCTGGATCGGTATAAGAAAGGTGAGCTTGATGCGGATCTCCAAAAACTCGATTCTGGGCTGGAAATATACACGGTAGTCGAAGGCAGCGGAGATCCTGTAGGGAATACCCAGGTCCAGGTGCATTATTGGGGCGTTTTGGAAGAAGATGGGAAGATGTTTGATAATTCTTATGACCGTGGTACGGCTTTCCCACTTACGGTGGGTCAGGGCAGAGTGATCCGCGGCTGGGATGAAGGAGTTGCCCTTTTACACCCCGGGGAAGAAGCCCTGTTATTTATCCCTTCCGAACTGGGATATGGCGAAGCAGGAGCCGGTTCAGATATTCCTGCAAACGCCGACCTTGTATTTTATGTGGAAGTTCTTAACAAATAAAATTAACCGGTATGAACAGCGATCAATTGAAAGAACTGCAAGAGCGTCTGACTCTTCTAAAACAATATCTTTGACGTCTCTAATCGTCAAATACAGGTAGAGGAAAAACAACAAGCCACCTACGATCCTTCGTTCTGGGATGATTCAGAGCAGGCGGAACAGGTCATGAAAGAGATCAATTCCCTGAAATTCTGGGTGGATCTCTACGACCAGGCCCGGACGGCATACGAAGATTTGGAGGTGCTCTATGAATTCTTTGAAGAAGGGGAAGTCACAGAGGAGGAAATCACGCAACGATACGAGCAGACACTGGAAGTTTTCGAGGATGTAGAATTCCGCACTACGCTCAATCAGCCCGAAGATGAAATGTCGGCCATCCTGGAAATTAACGCCGGTGCCGGGGGCACGGAGGCGAACGACTGGGCCAATATGCTGATGCGGATGTTCGTGATGTATGCCGAGAAAAACGGTTATAAAGTCACCGAACTCAATCGCCAGGACGGTGATGTGGTAGGGATAAAATCCGCTGCACTAGAAATCGATGGTGATTATGCATTTGGAATGCTCAAAAGTGAAAATGGGGTGCATCGGTTGGTCCGGGTTAGTCCGTTCAATGCCCAGGGCAAGCGGATGACTTCATTTGCATCCGTGTTTGTTCATCCCATGGTAGATAATAACATCGAGGTAGAGATCAATCCGGCAGACCTGGAATGGGATACTTTCCGGGCGAGTGGGGCTGGGGGGCAGCATGTCAACAAAACAGAATCTGCCGTCAGGGTCCGCCACCTTCCTACCGGGCTGGTCGCAGAATGTCAGCAGGAACGATCTCAGCACATGAACCGTGAAAAGGCGTTGCAAATGCTTCGCTCCCGACTCTATGAACTGGAGCTGGAAAAGCAGAGGGCTGAAAAGGATAAGATCGAATCGGGTAAGCAGAAGAACGAATGGGGTTCACAGATCCGGAGTTACGTCCTCGATGACCGCCGGGTGAAAGATCACCGTACGGGATTTGAAACCCGTAATCCGGACCTGGTCCTCGACGGCGACCTGGACGGATTTATCAAGGCTTTTCTGATGAAATATTCCAATTAAGAAGCAAAGGTACACTGGTTTAGAAGGTTTAGGGCGTTGGAGGGTTGTACAGAGCACATTGGGAGTTGTCTGTCCTGGGGTGCCTAAACTCCCGCTTCGACACAGCCGGTGAAGTTGGAGTTTAACTCCGATTCGAAGTTATTCAGGATTGCAGATCTCAACTCCGGTCTTTCTTTTTTCTATATACTGCGGCTTTGTTGTACCAGAGCACTCCAAACACCATAGAAACGAAGATTTAAGGCCCCTTGTCCATCTCCAAAATTTGATTATCTTTAGGGTGATATAACCATTTTCAATCATTTTTCAAGCCTATTCGACTATGAAAAATTACAGTATTCTTTTCCCGTTGATTGCTTTACTCGCCCTTACAGGAACTATTGTTTCTGCGCAGAATCTGGATGGAGCCTGGTCGCTTCAGGGGGCGGAAAATAATCTGCTTCTGATCCAGGATGATTATTTCTCCTGGACCGAAACTTCACAACAGGGTGAATTTCGAAACACACTGGGTGGTGTGGCGAAACAGAATGGAAACCAACTGGACATCGAAATTCAATTCAATTCGTCTGATGCGGCGACAGTGGGCGAACGTTTTTCGACCTCTTACACCCTGGATGGCAATACGCTCACTACCTGGCATCCTGATGGTAGCAAGTTGGTATGGGAACGCATCCCGGAAGAAGACCAGGGACTGGCAGGCGTATGGCGCATTACCGGTAGGAAAACCAACGGAGAGGTCAGCACGATGCAACGACGTCCCCGGAAAACCTATAAACTGTTGACGGATGGACACTTCCAGTGGATAGCGATGAATACTGAAACCGGTGAATTTTCCGGCACCGGCGGAGGAACCTACACCTTCAAAAACGGAAAATATACCGAACACATTGAATTTTTCTCACGTGACAATAGCCGGGTCGGAATGTCGCTGAGTTTTGACGGGGAACTGAAAGACGGAAACTGGCACCACAGTGGTAAAAGTTCCAAAGGAGATCCGATCTACGAAATCTGGAGCAAGGAGACGGAATACTAAGCCCCCGGGATTACACCCCTACGGAACATAACAGTCCTCTTCAGTAAAGCCACGTCTAATGTGGATTCTGGCGGCTTCCCAGACTATACAGTCCAGTCTGTGGTTAATGGACTATAGTCGTGGCTGTTGTGCACCCTTTGGGGAGCCCGGTAAGCTTCATTTCCCTGGTACACTCTGACTGCCCAGGCCCCAATAGTTTAAGAAAAACGAATATCCACACCAAATCCATTTCTCCCCACCAAAAATTCATTGTTCGAATTTTCTTGGTGTCGCATAAAATGGATTGTATTTTTGATATATTGGGACCCGATATTCGAATATTCAATTTTCCAATGCCCTTTTCCACGATGAAAAATCTTATTTCCTGCTTTCGCCTTGTGAGCTTCTCTTTTCTGGTCGTACTCTTATTTCAATGTACATCCGATCGATCCGTCAATGAAGATTTGATAGGTATCTCGGGCCTCAATCTTCCTGATGATCTGGAAGCCACCTTATGGGCCACTTCCCCGGCTTTTTACAACCCCACAAATATCGATGTGGATGCCCGTGGCCGGATTTGGGTGACCGAAGCGGTGGATTATCGCCTGTTCAACAATGAACCGGAGGTAGAGCATGGTCATGGTGACCGCATTGTCATACTGGAGGATCAGGACGGTGATGGTGTGGCTGAGACATCCAGGGTATTTGTACAGGATGAGGATTTGGTGGCTCCTCTTGGGATCGCGGTGTTCGGCAACAAGGTTTACGTTTCCTGTTCCCCCAATCTGTTGATATACACCGATGAAGATGGCGATGATGTGCCTGATAAAAAAGAGGTTTTTCTCACCGGTTTTGGTGGATTTGACCACGATCACAGTTTGCATGCAGTACTGGCCGGTCCCGGTGGTCGTCTTTATTTTAATACAGGGAATGCCGGTCCGCACGTAGTGACTGATCAGGGGGGATGGACGCTTCGATCGGGCAGCATGTACAATGGTGGTTCGCCATACAATAAATCCAACATGCCGGGGCTGATCAGCGATGACGGACGACAATGGACGGGCGGGCTGGCGCTTCGGATCAATCCCGATGGTACCGGACTGAAGGTGATGGCGCACAATTTCCGCAATAGCTACGAAATAACGGTGGATTCCTATGGGAATATGTGGCAGAATGACAACGATGACGATGGCAACAGGGGAACCCGGGTCACCTGGCTCATGGAAGGAGCCAACCAGGGTTATTTCAGTGAAGACGGTTCCCGTAGCTGGCGGGCAGACCGACGGCCCGGACAGGGTACGGCCTACGCACACTGGCACCAGGGTGATCCAGGGGTGATGCCAATGGGGGATTCTACCGGAGCGGGTTCTCCCACCGGAATTGTGCTCAATGAAAGCGATGCCATGGGCGAATTTTATCGGGGGATGTTGCTGAGTTGTGAAGCGGGCCGGAATGTGATCCTGGCCTATCAGCCCGAAAAGCAGGGAGGGGGGTACCAGATGAACCGCATTAATCTGATCACCTCCCTTCCGGAAGATGAGGTTGAAGAAGCAGAAAGTCGCTATACGGGAGATGATAAGAATAAATGGTTTCGGCCAAGCGATATCGCGGTCGGCACGGATGGTGCCTGGTATATTGCGGACTGGTATGATCCTGTCGTCGGTGGCCACCGGGCGAGGGATACCATGGCCCTGGGCCGGATTTACCGGATTACGCCCAGGGGCCGGAATCTGAGCCGACCGGAAATTGATCTGTCCACCACAGAAGGACAAATTGAGGCATTGCTCAATCCCGCCATCAATGTCCGCCACCAGGGGTTTGTGAAATTGATCGAACAGGGCCCTGAAGTAATCCCCCAAATACTGGCCCTACTGAATCGGAACAATCCCTACCACCAGGCCCGGGCCGTATGGCTGCTGGCCCAGCTGGGCCCGGAAGGGGTCCGGGAGGTAGAATCTTTGCTATCCCATGCCAATCCGGACATTCGTCTGACAGCCTACCGGGCATTACGGGAAACCCAGGAGCAATTTCTGGATTTCGCGCGGAAACTTTCCAGGGATCCTGATGCGGGGGTTCGCAGGGAGGTGGCGGTCTCATTGAGAGACATACCTTGGCAGTCTATGCAGGAAATTGGTCTGACACTGGCAGAACATTATACCGCTGGTGACCGAGCTTCACTGGAGGCATTGGGCCTGGCATTTGACGGGAAGGAAACGGAGGCTTATGAAGCCATAAATCAAAAAATGGGAGGACAACCACTCCGATGGACGGATGAAATGGCAGATCTGGCATGGCGATTGCACCCGGTAAGCGCCGTAAATGCGTTGAAAACCCGGGCCGCCGCTGCACAATTATCGGTGTTGCAGCGGGAGCAGGCCATCGTTGCGTTGGGATTTATCAATGACCAGCGGGCGGTGGATGCGATGGAAAGTCTTCGCAGTAGTCCGTTGTCAGATGTGCAGGAACAAGCGACCTGGTGGTTGGCTTATCGTCACAGCAATGACTGGAATGAATACGAAATGGATCTTCCAGCGGAAGTGATCAACGAGCGGGCAGAAATGCATGATGAGCTGATGGCCCTGCGGAAAAGAGTTTTGTCCGATACTGCGGCCATGGACAGCCGTATCCGCGCCGGACGTCGGATGGCTCGGAGTAGTGCGGGGGGAGAAATACTGGTTGGCCTGGCTTCTGAAGGACAGCTCCCTGACGAATTAAAGTCCGCTCTGGCCGGATCGATGGAGACCAATCCCGACCAGTCGGTCCGGGCGATCGCCGCTGAGTATTTTGTCGTGGAAAAAGAAGATAACGCACTGGACATTGACCGCTTGCTCGCGCTGAAAGGAAATAAAGAAAAAGGGGAAGCGGTATTTAAATCGTATTGCAGCAGTTGTCACACCGTGGATAAGATCGGGCGCGATATCGGACCTGAACTGACCAGGATCCATCAAAAATACGGGAAGTCGGGCCTGATTGATGCCATCATTCATCCCAGCGCAGGGATGTCGTTTGGTTACGAATCGTGGTTGATCACCCGAAAGGACGGATCCACGGTTTTCGGATTTTTGCAGGGAGATGGCAATGTGGTGACCCTCAAAGATATGTCTGGTAAGATCATCAGTATTCCGGCAAATGATATCGAGTCCCGTAAACAGTTTGCCACCAGTATCATGCCAGAACCTTCTTCCCTGGGACTGACCGACCAGGATATTGCCGATGTGTCGGCATTTTTGCTGAGAATGTAGGGACCCTCAAATGTCCCTCTGTTTATTTTTTTGTGCCTTCGTGTAATGAAAATTACACTTAAGCTGTGAAAAGCTGAAGGACCCGCAGGAAAAACTTGAGTCTTTAGGTCGTAGTGGACTTATAAACATTCGTACTATCTTGTTTGCCTATATTTTTCCACATTTTTACCCCGTTCCTACACTTATTTCAATCCACTTCGTATCTTAGCCGCCGATTATGAAAATGAAAGTACATACCTTGCATCATTGGGTGGAGCATCATGCCGGTTCCGGGTGGTAAGCTGTATGTATTTATTGAATCAATAAAGTAATTTTTGGCTTATCACCTTGATGTTGATAAGCCATTTTCATTTTAAAACCAGACTATGTTGAATATTGCCATCCAGAAGAAAGGGCGAATGAGCGAAGATTCCGATCAATTATTGAAAAACTGCGGCCTGCGCTTCAACAGCAGCGCCCGCGGATTGATCGCGCAAAGCTCAGGATTCCCCGCCAACATCTATTATTTGCGGGACGATGATATCCCTGATTACGTGGAAGAAGGTATCGCTGATGTAGGTATAGTGGGGCTTAATGTCCTCATGGAAAGCGAGAACCGTGTGAACCTGAGCCAGCACCTGGGATTTTCCCGCTGCCGGTTGTCCATCGCCATTCCCCGTGACCAGGACTACACGGGTATCTCGGATTTGGAAGGGAAAGAAATCGCCACTTCCTACCCGGTTATTCTCCGGAATTACCTTGAGCAACATCAGGTCAATGCCCGCATCCATACTATTTCAGGATCGGTGGAAATCACGCCGGGAATTGGCCTGACCGATGGGATATGCGACATCGTCAGTACGGGTTCTACGTTGCTGAGTAACGGACTCAAAGAGGTAGAGAAAATAATGGATTCCGAAGCTGTACTCATTGCGCACCGGCATCTGGAAGATCATAAAAAAGAATTGCTGAATAAACTGATTTTCCGCATCAAATCGGTTCAGCGGGCAGCCGAAAATAAATATATACTGCTCAATGCACCCAATGATAAACTGGATAAGATCGTTGAATTATTGCCGGGAATGAAAAGTCCTTCCATCCTTCCGCTGGCGGAATCCGGATGGTCAAGTGTTCATTCGGTTGTCGGTGAAGAAGATTTCTGGGACGTCATCGAAGAGTTGAAAGTCCACGGGGCGGAAAGTTTGCTGGTCGTCCCGATCGAGAAAATGGTGCTTTGAGCGCCCTTTTTGTACAACGCACATAATTTGTAACCAAATGAGAATCCTGAACCGTGCCCCGATTGAAATCGCATTACAGGCCATGAAACGCCCGGGGGGTGATGGAGCAATATCCCACGCACAAATCCTGGAACGGGTCCGTACCATCCTGGACCAGGTCCGTACCAACGGAGACTGTGCGCTGCTCGATCTGACCCGCGAACTCGACGGCGTGGCGATCGATTCCCTCCAGATCTGTGATGCGGAAATCGAAGCTGCGATCATGCAGGTGAAACATGACCTCAAGGCAGCGTTGCGAACGGCCCGTCAAAATATCGAAACCTTCCACCGTAGCCAGCAGGAAATGGTCCATAAAGTGGAAACCATGTCTGGAGTGGTCTGCTGGCGGGAAAGCCGACCGATCGACAAGGTAGGACTGTACATCCCCGGTGGGAAGGCGCCGTTGATCTCCACGGTCCTGATGCTGGGGATTCCGGCGCAACTGGCCGGATGCCGCGAAGTCATCCTGTGCGCTCCGCCGGACAAACACGGACAGATCCACCCCGCCATCATTTATGCGGCTACCCTGTGCGGGATCACAAAAATATATCGTGTCGGAGGGGCTCAGGCCATCGCAGCGATGGCATATGGCAGCGAATCCATCCCGAAAGTGGATAAAATTTTTGGCCCCGGTAACCTGTATGTCACCCAGGCAAAACAGTTGGTTCAGACTACCGGCACCGCCATAGATATGCCTGCCGGACCCTCTGAGGTACTTGTCTGGGCAGACGATCAGGCCAATCCGGAGTTTGTAGCGGCTGACCTGTTGGCCCAGGCGGAGCACGGCCCCGACAGCCAGGCCATCCTGATTTGCGACAGTACAACATTCGCGGAAAATACACAGGCAGTGATGATCCGGCAAAAAGCCAATTTGTCACGTCAATCCATCATCGATGAAGCTCTGAAGCATTCTGTCCTCCTGGTAGCAGGCCAGAAGGATGCGATCCGTCTGATCAATATCTACGCACCGGAACACCTGATCATACAGCGGGAAAGACACCATTTTGAACCAGCTGAAATTCTTAATGCCGGTTCGGTCTTTATCGGTCCCTACAGCCCTGAAACCGCCGGCGACTATGCTTCCGGCACCAATCATACCCTGCCTACCAACGGTTATGCCCGGATGTATTCGGGGGTATCGCTTGATTCGTTTGTGAAAAAAATCACCTTCCAGGAACTGAACTACGAAGGACTGGCGGGTCTGGCCCCGACTTTGCAGACTTTGGCGGATGCCGAACAACTCGATGCACACCGGATGGCTGTGGATATCCGGTTGAAAAGCGCAGATACTGAAACATTTAAACCCTCATGATGACCTAAACCATGAATGAATTTAAGGAATACTACCAATTCGTGCGGGACAACATCAAAAAACTGGTCCCCTATTCGTCAGCCCGCCACGAATTTAGCGGGGAAGCCCAGGTGAAGCTCGACGCTAATGAAAACCCGTTTGAGTATCATATGTACAATCGGTATCCGGATCCACTCCAGATGTCCCTCAAAAAAAAGATCAGCCATCTGAAAGGCGTCGATGCAGACCATATATTTATCGGAAACGGCAGCGATGAGGCCATCGATCTGTTAATCCGGATCTTCTGTATTCCGGGCCAGGACGCCATTCATATTCTGGAACCGACCTATGGCATTTACCGGGTGGCTGCCGATATCAACGATGTGAGGGTGCACTCCACGCTGCTGACTACCTCTTTTGAAATCGATGAAGATCAGTTGGAGGAAAATATTCAGGCCAATGACCGGATTCTTTGGATCTGCAGCCCCAACAATCCGACCGGAAACATTCAGGATCAGCAAATCGTGATCCATTTACTGAATAAATTTCGGGGTATCGTAGTTGTCGATGAGGCATACATCGATTTTTCCAAGGAAGCATCGATGGTCAGCCTGATCCGGGATTTTCCCAATCTGGTCGTTCTACAGACTTTCAGCAAGGCCTGGGGTATGGCCGGATTGCGGTGCGGTATGGCTTTCGCTTCTCCCTGGATCATCCGCCTTCTCAATGCGGTCAAGCCGCCGTACAATGTCAATGAATTCACACAGCAATTTTTGACGGAACAGATCGCGGAGGAACAGACGGTGCGGAAAGAGGTGAGTAAATTACTGCAGGAGCGGGATCGGGTATCTCATTTTCTACAATCCCTGGACATGGTCGATGAGGTATTTCCTACGGAAGCCAATTTCATTCTGTTCCGGATCCAGAATTCTCTGGAAATATTCAATGCGCTGCAGCAAAGCGGAATCATCATCCGCAATCGGAGCAAGGATCCCCTTTGTCGGGATTGCCTCCGGGTCACCATCGGTACAGAAGCTGAAAATGACCAATTTATGAAACAACTCAAAATCCTCACCAAATAATGAAAAAACTGCTTTTTATCGACCGGGATGGCGTGCTGCTACGGGAACCCCCTACGGATTACCAGGTTGATTCATATGATAAATTTGAATTGGTCCCCCATGCCATTTCCGCGTTAAGGGACATTGTGGCGCTGAAAACATACGAGCTGGTCATGGTCACCAATCAGGATGGCCTGGGGACGGATTCTTTCCCCGAGGATACCTTCTGGGGGCCCCAGAATCTCCTGCTTAGCATTCTGGAGGGAGAAGGTATTCGTTTCCGGAATGTCCACATCGACCGAAGTTTCCCGGAGGAAGAAAAACCCACCCGGAAACCGGGAACCGGCATGCTGACGGAATACATGCACGGTGAGTGGGATCTGGCACAATCCTTTGTGATCGGGGATCGGAAAACCGATATGATGCTGGCCGGTAACCTGGGAGCACGCGGCATTTTACTTGGGCAGTCTGAGGATCCCCTGGACAATCAGGAAGCGAATCAGTCTGAATGGAAAAATGCGGTGGCCTTCCGCGCGGATAACTGGCAGTCGATCCGGGACTACCTGGTCGGATTGCCCCGGCGGGTGGATTACAAGCGAGGTACTCAGGAAACCCGGATTGATTTGTCCCTGTTGCTCGATGGGAGCGGCCAGGCAGAGATTGACACGGGGTTGAAGTTTTTTGACCACATGCTCGATCAGATTGCAAGGCATGGTGGGATGGATCTGAAACTTAAAGTGGATGGCGACCTGGAAGTGGATGAACACCATACTATCGAGGATACGGGACTCGCATTGGGAGCGGCGTTCCGGGAAGCCATCGGAAGTAAGATCGGGATGGCGAGGTATGGGTTTTCCCTGCCGATGGATGATTGTCGCGCGATGGTATTGATCGATTTTGGTGGCCGGCCGTGGTTCACCTGGGATGTGACATTTCACCGGGAAAAAATCGGTGATGTACCAACGGAGATGTTTTCACATTTTTTTAAGTCATTTTCTGATGAGGCCCGGATCAATCTCCAGATCGATGGTCGGGGGGCGAATGAGCACCATAAAATCGAAGCGGTATTTAAAGCCTTTGCACGCGCGATCAAATCCGCCGTCCACCGAGATACAAACGATCTGACTTTAGCGAGCACCAAAGGCGTTCTATGAAGGAAATTGCAGTAATCGATTATAACGCCGGCAATATCCGGTCCGTACTGTTCGCACTGGAACGCCTCGGAATCCACCCTGTACTAACCCGGGATCCGGATCGGTTGGCCGGAGCGGACAAAATCATATTTCCCGGGGTGGGAGAAGCCAGCACCACCATGGAATATCTGCGGGCACACCATCTGGACGAGGTGATCCGTGACTTTGAAAATCCTTTTCTGGGGATTTGTCTGGGTCTCCAGCTCATGTGCCGGCATTCCACGGAGGGTGATGTGGATTGCCTGGGAGTATTTGATATTCCCGTCGTACGTTTTCCGGAGAAGTTGGGGCTGAAAGTTCCGCATATGGGATGGAATACGGTTGAATTTTCGGAACACCCTTTACTGGAGAACGTTCTGGCTGATTCCTATTTTTATTTTGTGCACAGTTACTATGCCGGACTGTCTGATGAAACCATTGGACGCACGGATTATGGTGTACCATTCACCTCCATCCTGGCCAGGGATAATTATATGGCGACCCAGTTTCACCCGGAGAAGTCGGGCCCAGTGGGGCAGCAATTATTGGAAAATTTTATAAAATTATAAACATGCGGATTATACCAGCTATTGACCTGATCGGGGGTAAATGCGTCCGGCTCCAAAAGGGAGATTTTGGTAAAATGACGGTGTACCATAACGATCCCCTTGAGGTGGCCAAAGAATTTGAGGATCACGGGATTCAATACCTGCATCTGGTGGATCTGGACGGCGCCAAAGCGGGCCGGGTGGTAAATTACCGAATCCTGGAAAAACTGGCGTCAAAGACAGGATTGGCTATTGATTTCGGCGGCGGAATCCGGTCCGAAAAAGACGTGGAAGTTGTCCTGGACAGCGGAGGGGCTCAGGTTGTCATTGGAAGTCTGGCATTCAGGGACGCTGATGCATTTTTTGGGATATTGGTAGACTTCGGTGCGGAAAACATCATTCTCGGAGCCGATGCCCGAAACGGCCGGATTGCGGTAGGCGGCTGGCAGGAAACGACCGATATCGATCTCAGGCAGGTGGTACGGGAGTATCAAAAATCCAGGGTGCAATACGTGCTCTGTACCGATATTGATAAAGACGGGATGATGGAAGGTCCGGCTACGGAATTGTATCAATCCTTACTTAAAGAGGTGCCATATATCAATTTAATAGCCAGTGGTGGTATCCGAAGTATGTATGATGTAGTAGAAATGGAGCGGATTGGCTGTGAAGGTGTAATTATCGGCAAGGCCATTTATGAAAAAGCGATCACTTTACAGGATCTGGAAAACTATATAACATGATAGCGAAACGAATCATTCCCTGCCTGGATGTAAAGGATGGCCGGACGGTCAAAGGCGTGAATTTTGTCGATTTACGCGATGCCGGTGATCCGGTGGAACTGGGATTGAAATACAGCGAACAGGGCGCGGACGAACTGGTGTTTCTGGACATCACCGCTACGGTCGAAAAGCGTAAGAATATTGCCGCATTGGCCCGCCGGGTGGCCGAACAGATCAATATTCCTTTTACCATTGGTGGAGGGAACCGATCGGTAGAAGATATCGCGACAGCGCTCGAGAATGGCGCTGATAAGGTAGCTATCAACTCCGCGGCGGTTCAGAATCCGGGACTGATCGATGAGGCCGCCAGGGCTTTTGGTTCACAGTGCATCATTATAGCCGCCGATGCCCGGAAAATAGGGGAGAAATGGTACATTCACACGGCCGGAGGTACAAAAAAGGTGAACCTGGATCTGTTCGATTGGGTGGTGGAATGCGAGAACCGGGGTGCCGGGGAGATTTTGTTTACGTCCATGGATCATGATGGCACGAAACGGGGTTTTGCGATCGACGCATTGAAAAAGGTCAACGATCTGATCAAGATTCCTTTGATCGCATCCGGAGGAGCGGGGAGCAAAGCACATTTTCTGGATTTGTTCCGGGCTGGAGCAGCAGATGCGGCACTGGCGGCTTCCATTTTCCACTTCAATGAAGTACCGGTACCGGAACTGAAGGAGTATCTGAAGGAGAATGGGGTGTCGATACGATAAACAAGATTTCAATTTAAAGAAATGATGAATCAGATAACAAAAGAGAATATTCATACCATCAATTTTGATAAAGGCGCTGGACTGGTACCCGCCATCATTCAGGATGAGCGTAGTCGGGAGGTGCTGATGCTGGGGTATATGAACGCGGGAGCTTTGATCCGAACGTTCGATGAAGGGAAGGTGACCTTTTACAGCCGGAGCAAAGAGCGGCTCTGGACGAAAGGGGAGACCTCTGGTAATTTTCTGCAACTGGGGACCATTTATTTAGACTGCGATGGGGATACTCTGCTGGTCCTGGCCCGACCGGGAGGACCCGTTTGTCATACCGGAAGCACAACGTGTTTTGATCTGCCGGAAACCGACGATTTTGACCTTCACACCCTGGAAAAAATCGTGCTGGACCGCAGGGACAATCCCTTGGAAGGGAGTTACACCAATCATTTGCTCAATCGCGGGATCAATAAGGTCGCCCAGAAAGTAGGAGAGGAAGCAGTGGAACTGGTTATCGAAGCGAAAGATGACCACGACGATCTGTTTAAAGAGGAGGCCGCTGATCTGTTGTATCATTTTACAGTACTACTGGCTGCGAAGAAAATCCGGTTGGATGATGT
>CBFGVZ010000058.1:0-17938 GCA_965652315.1 uncultured Saprospiraceae bacterium
TCCTGCGTGCCATCCACGATCAGGATGTTCTGATCGGACCGGAAGCGGTCCAGAACGTAGTGATACATACTATGGACCTTTTCGAGATTGTCCCGGGTCTCGAAGATCTCCATATGGTCCCGGTCTTTGATCAGACGTTCCATAGCCAAATCCACCGGGATATCCAGATATATGTGCAAATCCGGTTGGCGGATGCGCTGGCTCTCCGCATTGGCGGCAATCACCCATTCCAGATCGACATGAGCACCTTGATAGGCGTAGGAGGAGAATACGTACCGGTCTGTCAGTACGATCCGACCACTGGCGAGCTGGAGTAAAATACCATCGGTCTTATTGAGCAAGTGATGGAGTCGATCGGCTACAAACAGGCCCGCGATGGTGTGATGATCTCCATCCATACGTCCCGCAAAAATATCGCGGATCATCCGCCCGATGGCATGCGTGGTGGGTTCACAGGTCTGATGTACTCGATACTGCGCGGCAGTCAGCCGGTGATGCAACAGGTCGATCTGGCTGCTTTTACCACTACCATCAATGCCCTCAAAGGCAATGAACAATTCCGGTTGTTGAACATTCTTTATCATACGACTAAGATAAACAGATTGCCTGTTTTTGTACGAATCGATGCCACATTCCCTCCCTGACCCGACCTGCGAGCATCCATACCGGTACCGTACGGAACAGGTCCTTATTAAATGATAAGCACAATGAGAAAGAATAAAATAATTTATGTATTTGACGCCTATTGCAGTTGGTGCTACGGCATGGAGCCTGTCATGGAACAACTGGCGGATAAATACCGCGACGTGCTGGAATTTGAGGTGCTGAGCGGCGGACTGATTCCGAAGGATACGTCCGTGGCAGAACTGGCGTCGCGTTTTACCAGTCCGCGCGAAGCCTATCACCGCGTCATCGAAATGACCGGGCAGCAGATCAGCGAGGCGTACATCGAAATGATGGAGGAGCCGGAGGTCCACGATTATACCTTCAATTCGGAATACCCGGCCAGGGCAATGGTTACATTGAAACATTTTGCCCCGGGTAGGGAAGTGCAGCAGGCAGCCGCGATTCAGGACCTGGTCTTCTCCGAACTCCGGGATCTCACCAAAACAGAGTCGTATAAATCCGTGGCTGAAAAATTTGGTATTTCATGGGATGCATTTGTGCACCGGCTGGAATCGGATGAATCGTTGCAGGAGGCCAAATATGAGTTTCACCTGGCCCGGCAACTGGAAGTGACCTCCTATCCGGCAGTCCTGATGCAGACCAGCGACCATCATTTTTACCTGATCGCACGGGGATATACATCGTTTGATTCTCTGGACCGGCGGATTATAGCCATCCTGGATGAAAAAGCTTCACAAAACGGGAATACGATTTTGCCACAGGAAGAGTGAGATGGATAACCTTCCAGTCATTTCCCATGGTTCAGTGGTGACGTCCAATCTTTGCACTTTTCATATAAATACTTATATTTAGCTAATAATATCAAATAACAGTATCACCTATGGGAATGATTAACGACTTCAAAGAATTTGCCGTAAAAGGGAACATGGTCGATATGGCCGTGGGTATCGTCCTGGGGGCCGCATTCGGCACGGTAGTGACCTCGCTGGTCAGCGATATCATCACACCGATCGTGTCTTCCATCTTCAACATGCCGGATTTCAGCAATTTATTCGTGAGACTGAAAGCACCAACAGAATTACCTGAAGGGGTGGCTTCCGCTGCAGAAATCACTTCGGTGGATGCCTTCCGGGAAGCCGGTGGGGTTGCTCTGGCTTACGGATCTTTTATCAACGCGCTGATCTCTTTTATCCTGATCGCACTGGCGCTGTGGATCATCGTGCGTGCATTGAACAAACTCAATAAGGAGAAGGAAGAAGAAGCAGCAGTCGTGGAAGAACCAGCCGGTCCGACCGAACTGGATGTGTTGCTGGAGATCCGGGATTCGCTGAAGAAAGCATAAGTGGAAACAAGACCGCCGGATGTTGTTGCACCGACGGCCCTGTCATCCAGGAAAATCTACTCAAAATAAAAATGATTGGGGCCGATCCCCACCGGAAAAGTGCTGACCGGCTGGCCGTCCTGTGCATAGATGTAAACCGCACCGGCACTGCTGAAATCACGGGCATCCCCGATGTAAATGTCTCCATTGACGGGCGACACATCCATGCCATACACAAATTGAACACCCTGCAAATCGATTAATGGATCGTTACTCAGATTGGTCTGGCCTGGCTGATAGGTATAAATACCATCGGGCAACTGAACCAGCAATCGATCGTTCCGATCATCGTAAGCCAGATTGCTGAAATAGCTTTCGGGCGCTTCGATCTCCACTACCTGCTCCACGAGTCGGGTCACCGTGTTGATGACATAGACCGAAGGGGCATCAGCCTGTTCTGAACCCTGACAGTACACGAACAACTGATCAGCATCATTGTGTGCCCATTGGAGCGGGTTGGCACCAACCGCCACCGAATCCACCGTGTAGTCGGCGAGGTTCACAAAATAAATATGATTTTTTACCCGGCCCTGGTATTCCGACTGACTCAGCACCCACAGATTATTCTCCGATTCCATCACCTGATTGGAGGATTCTCCCAGCATGATGGAATCCGTGACAGACAGGCTGTTCATATCCACCACTAGAATTTTGGAGGCATACAAATCTCCGATGTATCCTTTATCTGAAACGATTTCGAGTTCGGTCGGTGCGGTCAATCCTTCGATCGCTCCCGTCTCGATGAAATCTGTCTGAGAAACCTCCATGATCTTACCGGAATTGTTTACGACCAGGTAGACCATGTCATCCTCGAAGGTCATCGAATGAAGGACATCACCAATAGGCTTCTGATTGGCAAAATTAAAAATCCCAGGTACATACTCAGAGCGTTGAAGATCGAGAAAATATACCTGGGCATTACCCTGGCCGAAGGCGCCTTCACAACTGATGAATACGCCGGAATCAAAGGAATCGATCGTATCGTCCGGATCGGCTGGATCATCCTTAATACAGGAGGTTATCAGAAATGAAGCCATGACAATCGTGAAAAAAAGAAATACATTATTCATTATTAAAAATTTATTTTTGTGATGATCTGAAATTGCCGGCCGGGCATGGGCCGGTTAATAATGCCCTGAAAAGAGGTGTTCAGCATATTGTAAACGCGGAATCCGATCGACCAGACCTGTTGGCCTGGACTGTAGTGTATCGTGCTGTGGCACAGGAAGTAGGGATCCAGGGATTGGCTGTGATCACGGGTGACGTACCTCGTGGAGGTGTATTCGCCGTCCATCCGCAAACTCCAGTGGTCATTGATCCTGAGATTTCCCCCAAATGTCCACATGTGCTCCGGAGAATAAATGGCCTGCCTGTTGCCATGGTCGCGGATCAAAGTTCGCACGTATTGATACCCGGAATTCACCTCCAATTGTGCCCACGATTTTTTGATCTCCAGGTTCACCCCGTAGCTCCGGCCTGCGCTGACATTGACCGGGCTCCAGAATCCCAGATCTCCGGGGATCCACTGAATCCAGGCATCAGAATCCTTGTAATAGAACGACAGCGTGTGATGCAAATTAGATGGCCAGTCGTTTTTCCAGATTATTCCGGCCACCTTATTTTGTTCGGGTTGGAGTTCGGGATTGCCGCCGGGTACCCAATACAGGTCGTTGAGCGTGGGCCATACTATATTTTTATTGGCGAACAAAGTCCACCAACCCGTTTTCGGATGTCGGTACCGGAATTTGACCTCGGTGGTCCAGCCTGGTAGGGGTTCAGAGACCCATTCCGGTTGGAGTAGTACGATAAACTCGGCGGGAAAGGATGGGAATGCATACCGCAATTGAGTATAGGCCGCAATTCTATTTTGGGATTTGTTATCCTGATAATTGTCTGAGCGGGAGATGGAATAATTATTTTGTAGACCGTATTTGATATCCACCTGATGCAATGGCTGCCATTGATTGTCCATCCTCAGCTGGATATTATCAAAAATGTGACTGGCGTGGAGATTGATCCGGGGGTTCCGATAGGTTTGTTGCTGATGGCCGTAATACGCTTTAATATGCCAGTTGTGCCGGTTCCCCAGATGTTTGTATTGTAAGACGGTGCGAAGGAACTGATCGGATTGATCCGCCTCACTTCGAACTTCGGTGAGGGTCGGCGGTATTTCCCGAAACTGGTGGTGCGCCCAGAGCGAAAGGCTCAGCTTTTGATGGGGCCGCAACTCGAATTCGCTGTGGTGTGTTCCGTTGAGGTATTGGTTGCGGGCGTGTGGCAGCGATTCATGGTCACCGTCCAGGGTAGTGTAACGGTAATCGTTCCGGGCAGTCATACCTCCGATGGTTGTGCGGGATTTCCAGCCTTTACCGATATGCGTCATTCCACCACTGAGCTTGATTTCGTGGAGCGTGGACCAGCCGGCTGTCAGGGAAAATGAACTGTCCTGCGTCGGTATTTCCTGGCCGAGGATGATGGCTCCGGCTCCGCTTCCGGCTCCAAAAATGGTGGATGTCCCGGTGCGGGCTATGCGCAGGGAGGAAAGTCCAGCCAGGGGAATCATAGAAAAATCGTTGACACCGAGCATGGGATTGGCTATTTTGATGCCATTCCACACGAGTGCTACTTCATTGGATCGACTGCCAAACATGGATACGGTAGAGGACGAACCCGGCCCGAAATTGCGGAAATAAATATTGTGACGGCTGCGGAGTAGTTCGGAGGCCGAATAGGTGGTAGCAGTCAGTTCATCGATCGGGATGGTGTCTGATTCAGCGCCGATGAGGGAATGGTCGGCTATGGCGATTTCATCTATCCACAGGACGGTATCCGGATTCTGTGTGAACAGCGAATGCGGAATCACAAGGCACGCTATAGCTGGTAACCACCAGTAGATACTGTTCGGTTTGGTTTTCAAATTTTCATCCTCGATGTCCTGACTACCGGAAGGTATATGATTACAGCTGAGCCTGAAATGCTTCAAGTGTTCCATACTTTTCTCCCGAAAGCAATAGAATTATTAAATGTATTCTGGCAGGTCTTCTGACTTGTCCTTATTCGGCAGTCTTCCCATTTGTTTTCCTTTTAGTGGAGTACAAACAGTGACACGCGGCGCCGAGAATTTTCTGAAAGTGAATTCAGAAAACGGACTTACAGCTGCGGGGACAGCTCCGGAATGGGGAAGGACGCGTAAACTCGTGGCGGCCTTCACTTCACCGGATTCCCTTTTCATTCCCTCTGTGGAAACCAAAATATTGTCTCGGCAAAGATAATAAAATTGGATTAAGGAAGTATTATTTTTGGGTAGCTTAAGTTCCTAATAAGTGACCTTGTAGATGCTACGTGTGAAAAATAAAATGGTCTCTGTTACTTTTTTTGCTGAAAAAAAGTAACCAAAAAAGGTGCCCCAGCTCGCGCACAAGCTTCAGCTCAAAAAATGTCTCCTCCGAAACGCTGCTTTCTCCTTCCGTACTCCAGTCAGTAGAATGATAACATTGCGGAACAGCTAATATGCAGTTTAACCAACTCTCCTTATCTTTGCAACCCAATACGATAGAAAACTCAATATGCGTCAGCTTACACCTGGAACTTTCCCCGGACCCGGATTTTCAATATACAGAATCTGTAAATGGGCAGTGTGTCTGTTCGGATGTCTTCTGGTTGCGAGGCATGTACAGGCGCAGGAGAACCGGACCGACCTAACGGGCACGGTCCTGGAGTCTCCGTCGGGCAATCCGGTCGTCCTCGCTAATGTGGTATTGACAAAGGATGACACCCGACTACTGGCTACTACGGATAGTACCGGAGTATTTACCTTCCGTGATATAGCCTATGGGATCTATAGTCTGAGTGTTTCGTATGTGGGATTCCGGACGCTGACGATCCGGGAACTGGCGGTGGAACATCAGGACTTGAGACCACTGGATATTCGATTGGAGCGTTCAAGTGTGGCTCTCGATGAAATTGTGGTGAAAGCGGAGCAGGTTCTTTCCCAGCCGGCGCGGCTGTCCGGGGCTTATACCCTTACGCCGGAGGAGGTCCGTCGTTACCCGGCCACGTTTTACGATCCAGCCCGGCTCGCCACGGTGTACCCCGGTATTCTCAATGTAAACGACCAGGCGAACAACCTCGCCATCCGCGGAAACAGCCCCAATCAGATGAACTTTTACATCCACGGCGCCGAGATCGTCAATTCCAATCACCTGGCCAATGCTGGAACTTCAACGGACCGAACCACCCTGAGTGGAGGCAGCGTGAATATGATCAGCGCCCAGTTGCTGGAAAATACCGAAATTTATACTGGCGTGATCCCGGTGGGTTTGCTGCAGGCCACCTCGGGGGCGATGGATTACGATCTCAAGCGGGGCAGCCGATCTGCTTTTCATTTTACCGGTCAGGCTGGCCTCAATGGTATCGACCTGGCGGTGGAAGGTCCCCTGGGGGAGCGGTGGTCTTATATCGCCAATTACCGGTATTCCACGGTGGGCCTGCTGAGCCAGCTCGGCGTGGATTTCAGTGATGAAACCATCTTGTATCAGGACCTGTCTCTGCAGGCTTCGTTTTATCAGAATGAACGCGTTACCTGGCAGTTCTTTGCTATGGCCGGCGACAACAGCAATACCTTCCGTGCACAGGAAGACAGTCTCAGGGAGGAATACAAAGATCTTTTTGACATCGATTTCAGCTCCCGGATCGGTATTGTCGGTGGAAATGTCCAGGTGGCGTGGTCGGATAATCTAAAATGGAATACGACCCTGGTGGCTTCTACACGGTGGGATAAACGGGAAGAGAATTCGGCTGAAGTGGACAATTCCTACCAACGGGATTATCTGGAACTGACCAAATATGCACTGCATTCGGTGTTGTCACACCAACTGAACAATGGATGGCTATTGAAGTACGGGCTCAATACCACGATCTGGTCGGGCGGGGCGGAGCGGGTCGATCAAAGCCTCGTCGATTCAGAACTGAAGAACTACGTAACCAGTCAAATCGTAAAACCCTTCCTGGAATCCCAATGGAAGGCCGGCAAGTGGGTTTTTACTGGCGCGCTGGGTCTGGCATATAGCGGGTTATCGGAGCAGGTTAACGCCCAGCCCAGCCTGGGGATTATCCGGAATTTACCCAATCAACAAAAGCTCGCTTTACATACCGGAATACACCATAAACTGCAACCCTACCAGGTCCTTTTTGCCTCGGATTCCAATGAAAGCCTGGACCAGATCCAATCCTGGAAATCGACGCTGACCTACGAAAAGAATTTTACCCGAAGCGCGGTGAAATCGACGGCTTTTTATGAAAAACTGGACCATATTGCCTCGAATCAGGATGGGTTTTCGGCGCTCAACATCCTGGAGGAATATCCACCCAGTATGCTGACATCGAATGGGAAGGGACAGATCTATGGTCTGGAATTGGCCTGGCAACATTACCTCAATCACGGACTGTTCTACCTGGTATCCGGCACCTTGTTTGATGCACGGAACCGAACGCCGGGACTGGCGGATTGGACGAACAACCATTACAACAACCAATACATTTTCAATGCTACCCTGGGTAAGGAGTTTGACTTTTCGGATTCGGAGAAACAAAAAGTGCTGGGTATTAATTTTCAGGTGATCTATACAGGTGGTTTCTGGGAAACACCCATCGATCTGGCGGTCAGTCGGGAGCAACAGCGCACCGTGAGGACTTCCGGGGATCTGTTTTCGGATCGCCTGCCGGACGTGTTGAAGACCTATTTCAGAATTTATTATAAAATCAATCACTCAAAGCGATATAGCCTCATCGGGCTGGATCTGAGCAATGTGCTCAATCGGCAGAATGTAGCTTTCCGGTATTATGATCCGTACCTCGATGAGGTCGTTGACAAATACCAGCTCGGACTGATCCCTATGTTGAGCTATGTCATCAGAATCTGACCCAACTAAATCACCACTATGAAAAAGCAAGACGTATTGATCATCGGCAGTGGAGTCGCCGGGATGACTGTAGCCATCAATCTGGCGGAACGCAGACCTGACCTTTCGATTACCGTAGTGAACAAAACCCGCCAGGGCGAAAGTAATACGAGCTGGGCACAGGGCGGCGTGGCATCAGTGTGGAATCACGATGTAGACAATTATGAAAAACACATAGAAGACACACTCGATGCAGGTGACGGTCTTTGCGACCCGCACATTGTGGAAATAGTGGTCCGGGAAGGGCCGCAACGGGTACGGGAAATGATTGAATGGGGCACGCGGTTTGATAAAGAAGCTGACGGGGATTATGACCTCGGTCGGGAAGGCGGACATACCGAAAACCGGATCCTGCATTACAAGGATAAGACCGGATGGGAAATCCAACGTGCCATTCTGGAAAAGGGGAGTGATTATCCCAATATTACCGTGGTGGAGGAAGCTTTTGCGATCGATCTCATCACCCAGCACCATCTGGGCAGGGTGGTGACGAACGCCACACCAGATATCGAATGCTACGGCGTCTATGTGATGGACAAGGAGCATAAAGCCCGGATCGAGCCTTATCTGGCCAAGGTGACCATCCTGGCGACGGGGGGTGCAGGTCAGGTGTATCGGAGCACAACCAATCCGGTGGTGGCCACAGGAGACGGGATTGCGATGATGTTTCGGGCGAAAGGGACGGTGCAGGATATGGAATTTGTGCAGTTTCACCCGACAGCACTGTACACGCCTGAAGGGAATCCCGGCAGTTCCATGCCTGATTTTCTGATTTCGGAAGCGGTCCGGGGTTACGGTGCAGTACTCAAAAGCCTGGATGGAAAGGAATTCATGCACAAATACGATGAGCGGGGTTCGCTGGCACCGCGCGATATTGTGGCTCGGGCGATCGACCGGGAGATGAAGATCCACGGTTGGGATTATGTCTATCTGGATTGCCGGCACCTCGATCCTGAGGGATTTTCCGCACATTTCCCCACTATTCTGGAAAAATGCCGGAGCATCGGCATCGATCCTATGAATCAATACATCCCGGTGACACCTGCCTGTCATTATATCTGTGGTGGTATCAGGGTGGATGAAAACGGCCGGTCATCGATCCGTCATTTGTATGCCTGCGGCGAAGTCACCTGTACCGGCCTGCACGGAGCCAACCGGCTCGCGTCCAATTCCCTGCTGGAAGGGATGGTGTTTGGATATCGTATCGCGGAGGATATCGTGAACCATATTGATGGCTGGGACTGGGTCCACGAGATACCGGGATGGGATACCGAAGGAACGACCGAGCCCGATGAAATGGTCCTCATCACGCAGAGCATTAAAGAGCTGAAAGAAATAATGAGCAGTTATGTGGGGATCGTCCGGTCCAACGTCCGGCTGAAAAGGGCACTAAAACGCCTGAATACCCTCTACGAAGAAACCGAAGAGTTATACCAGTCCACAACGGTATCCCCTCAACTCGCCGAGCTGCGGAACCTGATCACCAACGGTTACCTGATCACCAAACTGGCGTCTTACCGGAAGGAAAGCCGGGGATTGCATTACAACACTGATTATCCTGAACAGCTTCCCTTCAAGGATCATATGTATTTGTGAGTGAATGTCCTTATTCCGGATCAGAAAATAAATCGAGGTGATTCGATGGATCGTTGGAATCATCGGGATTATCGGGTCGGTCCTTATTGTCCGCTTTTTGGCGGTTAGCGAGTTGTTTTTTCAGATTGTTGATGATGACAATGCGTTCATCGTCTTTGGTGTACAGATGTTTGATCTCCTTTTCCAGTGTGTTGATGCGTCGGTTGAGCCGGTCCTTTTCCGCCTCTGAGTCTGCTTCCATCTGGGTCACCCGGGCTTTGTTATAAAAGTTGGAAGCCAGGAATCCGATGATGATAAAACCGGCGGCCATGACTACATATATCAGGATATCCAGGCCCAGTCCGGTAGCGGTATCTGATTGAGCTGCCAGGAAATGCGCCAAATAGATGTGTAGTAATGATATGGTCATTATGATTTATTTGTCCACTAATATTTCAACCCGTCTGTTCAGAAATCTTCCTTCCACGGTTGTATTGATAGAAATGGGGTCCTCTTCACCGCGGGAAAGCGTAGTGACCCTTTCTTCAGGAAATCCATTGGCTACGATGTATTCCTGAATCGACTTCGCCCTGGCCAACCCCAGATTGTAATTGGTTGTCGTATTAGCTGAATTATCGGTATAGCCTGTAATGATCAAATGTTTCCGTTCGGTCTTCCAAATATTGGTTAACGAATCGAGTGTGCCGGTTATTTTGGAAAAAGCACTTTCATTCCCGGAGGCAAAGGGAAAGAAAATCAATACCCGCCGCTCATTAATGATCCGGAGCGGGGCTGTTTTATCGATTTTATCCACCTGGTAATAATGGCTTATGCCAGTGGTGTCAGTCCCTTCTCTGAAAATCAAGCCAACCGGCTGAAGAACTCTACCGGCATATTTTTTCCGGGCTCTTTCGATCAGATTGATGGAACGCTGAATTCCGATGTTTTCATTCATACCGGAATAAGGTTCGGTTTCATCATAATAGCTGATGACCTGGATCGTTTCGTTGTCCTGCCTAATGGACATGAGGGAATCGATGATGAAGTCAATGTGGGACCGGGGCGGATGTTGGGTCAGAAAAGAGGGGGGATCGCTTTTTTCAATCCCGGAAACGATCGAATCCACTTGCACATCCTTTACCGGGTCAGTAAGGGCACCGGATGACAGGTCAATATGTCCGCGTTCGTTAAGAAACCAAAACCCCCATCCCAGGAACCAAATAAATGCCAGTAATGTGGTCAGTATCTTCATATGCGATGTAAAATATCGTTAATTCCAAATGTAATAAAATTTATACAGTTCAATCATGTTTTAACCGGGCGAACCTTCGATCGCTTCCAAAATTTCCTCATATTCATATCCCTTTTGGGCCAGGTATCTGATCCACGCAGCTGGATCCTGGGCGGTTTTCTGTTTTGCAGACAACAGATGAGTCAGATTGCCCAGGTATTTTTCAGCATCGATCTGAGCTAATCCATCATTGATCAGATCCGGGGGTATCCGATGGCGGTACAGGCCCTCCCTGATTTTCCGGATTCCCCACCGCTTTTGATTGACCTTTGACCGTACAAAACTTTCCACAAACCGTTTTTCGTTCAGGAAGTCATCTTCTACCAGGCTGGAAATGATGTCCTCCTTTTCCGCTGCTGTCAGACCCTCTGTCCGCATCAGTTTTTCCCGGATCTTCTGTACGGACCGGTCTTCGAGTGAACAATAGCGTTGCATCCGGCTGAGAACCTGATTTTTCCGGGAATCCGTCATAGTCCTTTGGATTCATGCGTGCCACATTGTATCACCGGTTGAGACAGAATATTTCCCAATTCAAAAATGACTGTTGATATATACTTTTCCATAAATTGGCGGTTTAATATACCGGAAAACCGAGGTAAAAGGTACAAAAAAAGGATAAATGCGCATAGCTTTCAATGGCCGGCTTCTGATCGAGAACAAACTGGAAGGAATCGGATATTTTACCTGGGAGATTTTGAAGAATATGGTGCGATTGTATCCGGAACACGATTATCTCATTCTGTTTGACCGCCCGCCAGCGGATAAATTCCGGTTACCTGGGGTTGAATTCCGGGTTTTGCGTCCGGCTGCGCGGCATCCTGTGTTGTACCGGATTTGGTTTGACATCCTGGTGCCGGTCCATGTTCGGATGTGGGATGCGGAGATTTTCGTATCGTTTGATGGTTTTACTTCGCGGAATCTTACTATTCCAGTCGTTACGGCCATTCATGACCTGGCCTACCTCCATTTTCCGGACTTTATGAAGTCCACCGATCGTCGGTATTATCAGAAATTTCAACCGCGATTCGCCCATAGGTCTGACATGATACTGGCCGCCTCACAATATACGGCCACGGATATAACCAAACAATATGGGATTGATTCCCACAAAATCGAAGTGGTATACAATGGCTCCCGGTTTGAGCACGATGTCCCGCAGGATGATCGGGGCTTCCTGGGAAAATATGGTCTGACGGCCGGCGCCTATTTTATTTATACCGGAAGTCTTCATCCCAGGAAAAATATTGTCCGGCTGGTGGAAGCGTTTGAACAGTCTGCTGCTGGCCGATCCGGTCGGGTCAAACTCGTCCTCGCAGGTCGGAAAGCCTGGGATTCGGAGGAGATTTTTGAAGCCATTCATTCCTCCAAAGTGGCAGATCAAATAGTCCATACAGGTTACATTCCGGATGGAGAATTGTGGAATCTGATGCGGTATGCCCTGTGCCTGTGCTATGTGTCGCTTTTCGAAGGATTTGGTGTGCCGGTTCTGGATGCGTTTCACGCCGGTGTACCAGTGATATGCAGCCAGTCAACATCACTGCCGGAAGTGGCCGGAGCAGCAGCGCTGATGGTGGAACCGCATGATGCGGACGAGATTTGTATCGCACTGGATCGGATCTGGCAGGATGAATCGCTTGCAAAGGAACTGGTCCGGAAAGGACACGGGCAAAAATTGAAATTTAGCTGGGCTGCCACTACGCAAAAGGTTTTCCATTCCCTGGAAGCTGTATACGAGGGGGCGTATATTAGAGGAAGACGACGATGAAATTGGAATTGAAAGTTACAGTTCAGGGAATCAGCCAGATACCATGCACTATCCGGGTTTGCATCTGCCGTACTTGTCCTGACTATAGATTCACTTATTCCGCCTCCCCCAACCTTTAACCCAATGGCACATAGACAATGAATTTATCCTCAAATTCCGGTTCCGGAAAATACTGTGAGATCGATTCTTTTTCCACGTAGGTACGACGTGGCAGTGCCTTGATTTCCTTGTCAATCGCTCCGCCTTTCAGGGCGATCAACCCATGGGGAATGGCGTTCTTTTCTTTGCGGGAAATGAGCGGACGGGACCACATTACGAGTTGATCCAGCGGTGCGACAGCCCGAGATACCACAAAGTCAAATTTCTCCTTAATCTCTTCTGCCCGAACCTGGCGTGCCTGGACGTTGGAAAGTCCCAGCGCCTGTACTATATCTTGTACGACCATGATTTTTTTACGCGTCCCGTCGATTAGAACAAAATTCACTTCCGGAAAAAATATGGCGAGGGGAATACCCGGAAAGCCACCGCCTGTACCGAGATCCAGGATCCTGCTGCCGTTTGCCAATGGGGTAAAAGCGGCAATGGAAAGCGAATGAAGGACATGTCGCGTATATAAATTGTCGATGTCCTTACGCGAAATCACGTTGATCTTCTGATTCCAATCCTGATACAATTCCTGCAATTGCTCCAACTGTGCCGACTGTTGGGCCGTGAAATCATCGAAATATCGGTATATCGTGTCTAATCCCATTTTTTCCTTGATTTAAAAAATATATAAGGCATCATCAAAATCAGATATGCCACGTGTATCCACTCGTACAGCCACATCTTCCAGAAATCGGATTCGATGGAATAACGTCGGTACAGGTCACGCAAAGGTGCCATGGTTCCCAGAATTTTGAGCACAAAAAGCAATAAAAATAGCTTCAGGCTTTCAAATGCCAATACAATCCAGAGGATTTTTTCCAGCATCAGGGTGGCCATAAAAAGACCCAGCCTCATTTTGGATGGAAAGGAATAAAATTTTCCACCACTTTTGTGGCGGATCTTCTGGCGGTACCATAATTTCCAGGTGCGCGGCGGATCGGAGAAAACGAAACTGGCCGGATCGTTGCAAATTTTTACCGGAAACTGCCGGGCTGCGGCATTGACGAAGAGATCGTCGTCACCCGTGGGAATATGCTGATGGCTTTCCAGTGGATACGCCTGATAAATGTAACGGTGGCTCGCCATGTTACGTCCCACTCCCATGTAGGGCCAGCCTGATCGTGCCCATCCGAGATATTGGAAAGCGGTGAGTAGGGTTTCCTGACGTATGACAAAATTCAAAAGTCCGGGGCTGCGTTGGTAAGGTGAAAATCCAAGGATAATGGCCGGATAATTCGGGATGGATTTAGCCATTGTGGCCACCCACGCGGGACCGGGAAGGCAATCCATATCAGTCATGAGAATCCAATCGCTCCGGGCTGCATGGATGCCGGTAGCCAGTGCACCTTTTTTGCCGGGGTGAGTTTTGGAATGCGTGATGTAACGGATATGGTCATTCTCTGCCAGTACTTTTTCCAGGAGGTGAGCATTGATCTCAACTGGCCCGTCGTTGACCAGCACGACTTCAAAATTCCGGTAACTCTGCTGTTCGAGTTGTCTGATCACTTTTGGAACAAGGTCCCATTTCTGATGAAAACAAACTACCACCGACAGAAAGGGTGATTCTTCCTCCTGCTTAACGTCTGAATGGATGTCAGAAGCAGCCTTGCGAAAGACAAAATTCCAATAGTAAAGCTGGACTATCAGACACAGTAAAGCCAGAGCCAATACGATGATCATTCCGGTAAATATAGTTCATATTCGGCAGTTTGCCGCTAGAATTATAAGTCTTCGTCTAGGGACTTTCCGTTTCACGGGGGCTTGACTTTTGGTATAATAATATTAAGGATTATATTTTAATAATAACAAAACGTGTACATTTGCTCATAACTTTATACGGCAGACAGCCATCAATTGCTGAAGAAAAAGCTACAACTGATGTTTTGAACGTGTTCCTCCTCAAAGTATAAAATTATGAAACAGTGTATTGTATATTGCCTTTGTGCATTTTTAGTTGTTTCCTGCATGGTAGGTACGACCAGAGGGGGAGGAGCTGTAAAATCAGAAAACAGATCCCTGGAGGGATTTAATGAAATAGCTATACATGGTTCAACAGACGCATTTATTTCGCAAAGTCATGAGTACCAGGTAGAATTGAAGGCTTATGAAAACCTCTTACCTGAGTTGGAAACCAGCGTAAGGAATAGTGTTTTATCGGTTGGTTATAAGCCCAATTCAAGTATCCATAATGATAATTCAGAGTTATTTGTGAATGTGCCTGAATTAGTCGGTGTCTCAATGAACGGGAGTGGAAACATTAATATTTCCGGAAATTTCACTACCCAAAACTTTACCGCCTCGATGTCGGGATCTGGCAATATTAATCTTCCGGAGGGCCAAATTGAAAATCTTAAAGTGGAAATAAATGGAAGTGGAGAATTAGATGGCCATCAATTTAAAGCCCACAATGCCGAGGTAACGATAAAGGGGAGTGGCGAAGTCCGGGTTTACGTGACCGGGCACTTAAATATAAAAATAGAAGGCAGTGGTGACGTATATTATATTGGAGATCCCCGTGAAGTGACCACAGATGTTTCAGGAAGTGGAAAGGTGATTAAGGAATAATATCATTTTTCAATAGAAATTTTACTAATATTCACGATTCAACATTTCTGGTCTTTTCCGACCGAAAGTATTTCTGCACCTCCCAAGCCATGCGGAAGGTCCCTTCCATTTTTATGGATGAAAGGTCAGGGGGATTCTGAAATTGAGGAATATTGCGGCCCACCCTTACGGGAGTGAGCTTGGGTTTGAATAGCATTTGCCAGGTGGTTTGCTTACGTTCGGATGATTACAGAATTTCATGTATCACTAAAATCGTAATCTTCAACGTATTAGTTGATTAGACCCTACCTATGCACTGTCCCCATCAACAACGATACCGCCGCCGGTTCCTTCTTTCAAGCTTTTTATTCCGTAGCAAGCTTTGACCTTTTCAATGCTTTCTTTTCCCTTCTTTTTTCCATAAAACCCTGCCATCTTTCCGCTATCCGGTCGACCAGTCGGTATACCACGGGAACAATGATCATTGTGAGGATCATAGAGGAGGTAAGCCCTCCTATCAATACCCACGCCAGACCATTTTTCCATTCTGAACCAGCACCTGAAGCCAGGGCGATAGGCACCATAGCGATTACCATGGCAATGGTGGTCATCAGGATGGGGCGGAATCGTTGCATGGTACCTTCAACTATGGCTGTGTATGAATCCATTCCTTCCCGCTTGAGTTGATTCGCAAAATCCACGATCAAAATAGCATTTTTCACCACCAGGCCTATTAGCATAATCATTCCCAGCATGGAGAAAATACTCATATTCTGAAGGGCGAGTGCGAGTGCCAGTAAGGCCCCAATAATGGCCACCGGTACAGAGAACATCACTACAAACGGATAAATGTAGTTGTCATAAAGGGCTACCATGATCAGGTACACCAGAACTATGGATGTCAGCAATGCAAACAGGAGAGAACCAAACGCTTCCGACTGATTCTCCAGATCGCCTGCGTACTTGATATTCAAGCCAGGAGGGAAATCGAGTTCCGCCACCTTGGCTTGTAATTCCGCACCTACAGAACCCACCGGCCGGTTAACTACCTGGGATTCGATTGTGACCGAACTGATTTTGTCCAGTCGGTCGAGCTGGGAAGGTCCGGTGCCTTCGTATACATTGGCGAACTGGTCGAGGGTGATGAGTTGTCCCTGATTGTTGGCAAAGGTCAATGCCCGGACATCTTCGATGTTGCGTCGGTCAAACGCATCCAGGCGGACCCGGATATCGTACTCAAACTGGCCGTCCTGTAATCGCGTATCCGTATTACCGGTATAGGCATTTTGCATAGTGGCGCCCACCTGACTGAGAGACAGACCCAGATCCGCCATCCGCTGACGGTCAATATCCACCCGTACTTCTGGTGTGCCTTCTTCCACCGTTTTTTCTACTTCTGAGGTTCCCGGGATACTCTGGGCAATCCGGATTATCGTATCAGCCCAGGAATGTAACTGATCATAATCGGTACTCTGCAGAATGATCTGAATGGGTGCTACACCCATACCCATCATGTCACCGGGTCGCGCTTTGAATTCAGCTCCGGGAATCGAAGATTGCAATTCATCCCGAATGTCAAAGGCAAATTCCTCCGAACTGAAAGGACGCTCTTCCGCGGATACCAGCAAAACTGAAATTTCAGCCTGGTAAGGACTGGATGTTGCAGCAAAACCCGTACTGGTTCGTCCTACTGTGGTGAATACGGTTTCTACTCCTGGATGGGATAACAGGATTTTTTCGGCCTGCTGACTCACCTGATTGGTCAACTCGATCGGAGCATCCTTAGGAAGTTCTATTTCAACGATCAGCTCACCCGTATCCCCGGAGGCAACAAATTCGGATCCGATAAATCCCTTGGTCATCAGCAGGAAGGAAGAGAATACTAGTCCCATGATCAGGACAATGGTTATAATTTTTCGCTTCAGCGCAATTCGCAATATATTGCGATACCCATCCTGAATGGATTTCAATACGCGCTCAAATGCAATGAGCGGTAGGTGGAAAATGTTTTTGGGATTGAGATGGGTCAATTTAGTAAATCGTGAGGCCAGAAGTGGTGTCAGGGTAAAAGATACCAGAAGACTGATCAGGGTCGCCCCTGCTACCACTAATGCAAATTGCCGCAAAATGTCAGAAATCATGCCCTGGACGAAGGCGATGGGCAGAAAGACCACCACGATCACCAGCGTAATTGAACTGACCGATAACCCGATTTCTTTCCAGGTGTCGATCGAAGCCTGCCAGGCCGTGGCCCCTTTTTCCATCCTTGCGTGAATGTTTTCCAGGACTACAATACTGTCATCCACCAGGATACCAACCACAAGGGAGAGTGCAAGCAATGTCATCAAATTGAGGGTGAATCCGGCGGCAGCCATCAGTGCAAAAGTAGAAATGATAGAAACGGGTATAGCCACCATTACAATAAAGGCATTCCGTACATTGTGCAGGAAAAAAAGCATGATCAGGGCCACCAGTATCACTGCGAGAAACAAATCGTGGATAACGGCATTTGCGGCTTCGAGTGTAAATTCAGAACTGTCCTGAGCGATTTCAAACTTGAGATTGATCCCTGCGTATTGTTCCTCCAGGGAGTTGAATTTTTCAATCACCTGTCGGCTAACTTCCACCGTATTACCATCGGATTGTTT
>CBFGVZ010000059.1:0-17715 GCA_965652315.1 uncultured Saprospiraceae bacterium
TCCTGAACAATATCCTGTTCCCGGCGGCGAGGAAACAGAAAAGGAAGACTTGATCCTGACGAATCAGATCATAACCCGGTTGTATTTTAATATCAATCTAGCCCGAATTATTCACCATATGCAGTTCAATCAGTCCGAATAGGATTCATAATAGAGTATACCCATCTTCTATTGTCCAAAAATTGAGGAATATTGCAAGCCTACCCTTGCGACTTCTTTCGTCCAACCTCCATAGGATCTGAGACCTTCGCCTGGAGAAATAGAGATAATGGAAATTAAAAAAGCCCTGCTGGTCCGAAACCTGCAGGGCTTACTTTTTGACATCGTATTAGAAAACTCAGGCTTCTTCTGATGCTGCCTTTTTCTTTCCGAATTTGGCAAATTTTTTGTTGAACTTGTCGATCCGTCCAGCGGAATCCACATATTTCATCTTTCCGGTGTAGAATGGATGGGATTTATTGGAAATCTCTAATTTGACCAATGGATATTCGTTGCCATCTTCCCACACTATCGTGTCTCTGGAAGATACCGTGGATTTGGTGAGGAAGGCTTCATCGCATGAAAAGTCCTTAAATACCACGTATCTGTAATTTTCCGGATGCGTATTTTTTTTCATTGCTTCAAATTTTATTTTATTTCAGGCCTAAAGATCACGATCTTTGTTTCTTCAAATATTTTATCATCTTTGGCTCGTTTAAAATATACGCCTGATGCGATCAGGTGGTTTTATAAACAGAGTGCAAAGATAAGCATTACTTTCATGAATACAATGGTATAGTGAATATTTTTACTACACAACAAAAAATATAAGATGATACAGAATACGAATTTGTTGAAGGACCGGGTTGTTTTGGTTACCGGAGGAAGCCGTGGAATAGGAGCTGCAATTGTCAAAAATCTGGTGGGGCAAGGGGCGAAGGTGGCTTTTACCTACCGATCATCTGAAGAACAGGCCCGGGAACTGATCGGTTCCCTGGATGTTGCTGAGGGTCAGGTGAAGAGTTATCGATCAGATGCTGCGGACAGTACCCAGGCAGAAGAGACTGTAAAACAGGTGATCGAAGACTTCGGAACCATCCATGTACTTGTAAATAATGCCGGGATTACCCGGGACACTCTGATGCTTCGGATGAATGAGACACAATGGAACGAGGTGATGCAAAACAATCTGACATCCGTTTTCCTGATGACAAAACAGGTGCTCCGCCCAATGATGAAAAACAGGGATGGCTCTATCATCAATTTATCTAGCGTAGTGGGGATGATGGGTAACGCGGGGCAGGCTAATTATGCAGCCTCCAAGGCGGGTGTCATTGGATTTACCAAAAGTATTGCCAAAGAGATGGGAAGTCGTAACATCCGATGCAATGCAATCGCACCGGGGTTTATCGAAACGGAAATGACAGGCGACCTGAAGAATAAGGAAGAGTACCTGAACAGCATTCCGATGAATCGATTCGGGGCAGCGGAGGAAGTGGCTGATGTGGTATTGTTTCTGGCTTCCGATCTTTCCCGATATGTTAATGGTCAGGTGATCAGTGTTTGTGGTGGAATGAATACGTGATGAAATGGTTTCGAAAATGGAGGGTGATATGCATCTCTGTTTTCCTGCTGGAGTTTTTGTGGATTTCCTGCAGTTGGAAACCAATTACCCCTCTGCATCAGAAAGTGAGTCAGGAGGCCGGGAACTTACCAGGGAATACCCGATCTTCAGACTTAGGATCAGATCAGTACATCCCATGGGAGGGTGAAAGTAATATATTCCCTACTCGCACGATCCGCCTAAACTTCCATTTTATGAACAGCCGGGATAGCAGTAAAAATCTGAGTGGACCAGATGCCGCCCGGTTTGCTACAGAACTGGTGGCATTGGCCAACAAAGAATTGGCTGACAACCAACCAATGCGACTTCCATTGGGGAATCAAACTTTAGTCCTGGACCCACTCCTGCAATACACCATTGCTGAAACTGAAAGTGGCAGGTATGCTATTTATGAGCATTTTGACGATGATTTTTATTACCTGGTCAAAAAAGGCCCTTACCGGAATAATTACGACAGGAAAGTTATCGAACGCTTTGGCATCGGCCTGGATTCTATCCTCAATGTTTTTGTGCAGGTGACTCCGCCGGACAGTATGATGGGTAATAATTATGGTGGATTAAAGAACGGAGTCGCTTTGCGAAATGCAATCCGAATCTCGGGGCCGCTGCTCGAAGATGCCCGGGTATTTACCTATACCGGGATGTTCAATCACGAAGTTGGCCATATTCTGGCGCTACGGCATTCATGGGTTCCGGATCAATGTGAAGACACGCCGGAACACCCCAATTGTTGGAATTTTACTCAAAATGGTTCGGTCTGTGATTCCCTGGTTTCCAATAATGTCATGGATAGCAATGCTGATCAAGATGCGCTGACGCCCTGTCAGATTGGAATAATCCAACAAAATCTGACCGAAAGCAGAGGTAAAGGAAGAAATTTTCTGGTTGATTCCTATTGTCACCGCCGGGATCTTCCACCTGTTTTCATACAGGATACTGTCGTCTGGAACCGGGAAATGGATGTGATATCCGATATTGTTCTGGAGAAAAACAGTCAGCTGGTCATCAATAACCGACTGTCTATGCCGGAAGGCGGCCGAATTTATGTGGGGCGGAAAGCACAGCTGATAATCGGTAAGAACGCATATATTCGAAATGCCTGCAAATTGTCCTGGGACGGTATCTATTCCAAATCAGGGCATGCGGACCAGATTATAGTCGAGGAAGGGGCAGTCATTGTTATGGATTGATCCAATGATGGTGATCTGCAGAGTTCCTGGCCGGCCATTTTGAGACAAGACCTCCTGGCGCGAACTATTCACCACATAAAGTCTGAAAAGATGTATTATTTTGAATACCTATCTGGTAATGAATTTCGAGAGCCATAAAGCAGAAAGTTCAAATATATAGGTGCGCACGAATTCGTGTGTTTTTCCGGTGTCGGATCGGTCGAATGTTGAGAGCTGTATCGATTTGTCTGAAGCAAAGTTCGATCTTTATAAGACTTTTGTAGTATTGCTGTGTCAACTTCAGTTCATTCCCACTCAAGAGCTAATGGATGCTACGTGGAAGTTTTTCACATTGGAATACAATAGTGACTATTGAAAGGTCATCCATTCTTCAGTCCAGGTCCACAGTTGCATCCACTTCAGAAAGTTTATTTCTTACAAATTGATGTAAATACTGAGTTGATATTCAGCGTTTCCCTTGAAGGGTAGGGGACAGAAACGTTGACCATCAATGTATGTGGTCCTTAGGGAGGTAGTCCCGAAGGTATCAATAAAATTTCCACTGTGTCTCCAGGTCCTTAGGAACGTTTTTATCCATCAGAATATATCGGAGCAATTCGATAGGCATGGCATTTTCATGCAGAACGGCATCATGAAATTGGCGTAACGTCATTTTGCCGCTGTCGACCAATTCTTCTTTTAGTCGGTAAAACTGAAATCCGCCCGTCAGATACGCCAATTGGTAGAGTGGAGGGTAATTACCTGTAAAGGATCGTCGGACCTCAGCTTCTGCATTGGCTCGTTCATGGCCTACACGGTCCACCAGAAAATCAATGCATTGTTGTGGCGTCCATTCACCCAAATGGTACCGGAGGGAGAATATAATCCGGGCACATCGATGCATACGCCAGAACAACATTCCTATTTTGTCTTCCGGGGTCTCTGCGAACCCCATATCATATAATAATAACTCCCAGTATAATGACCATCCCTCTGTCCAGAATGGTGTTCCAAAAATATATCTTCGGTGGATCTGATGCCTTCGGTTCATGTATTGCTGCAGGTGATGCCCAGGGATAATCTCATGGTGCAATACAGCGCGGGAAAAGTGCGGATTATTTCCACGCATGCTCATCATTTTCTCATCGTGATCCATTTCATTGGTGGGGTAGGAGATCATCAGAGATTCACCACCCAGGAAAAAAGGACTGACCAATTGCCTCCGGGCTGAAAGCATATTCATTCGCCAGGTTTCTTCCGCCAGCTTAGGGATGGTAACCAGATCATGGTCTTTAAGAAAATCCATCGATTCTTCGTACAAACGAAGCAGCATTTCAGGCTGTTCTCCGGGCGCTACATAAGACCGCTTGACCTTTTCTTGCGCAGCTCTCCAATTCTTACCGTATCCCATGGCCTGACTGGCCTTAAGGAGTTCTGCATCACACCATGCAAATTCCTTTTCAGCAATATTGATTAGTTCCTCCGGCGTGTATGGTATGAGATCCCGTTGCAACTGCCGCATCAGCTCTTCGCGTCCGACCGGTATGCCGGCAATCCCCGAACCATCCTCGCGGTTCATCCGACTGGAATCCACCCGCATTTCTATCGCCTTTTCATACGATACCAATGTGCGTTCCAATCGATCACCGGGCTCTCTGATCCACCAGTCATATTCCGGGTCATAACCCTTGTAGAAATCATCCAGGCTTTTCAGTACTTCTTTCTGACCTTCCAGAACCCTGGATACATATCGGATCTCTTTTTTCGTGAATAACGTTTTTTCTGTTTTGAGCCGGCGGATTTGAGCTTCGTATGATTTTCGGATATCGAAGAGATCTGCAGACAACTGTTCAGCCGGTAATTTGTGCCCTCTCCGCCGGAGGTTTTCATACTCATACAATGGATTCCCGGCCTCTATCCATTCCTGCAACGTTTCATAGAATTCAGACTCCTCCAACAACATACTTTCCTGGTTGCGGATCTCCCGTAAAAGCAGATGATAATCTACCTGACCACCGACCGACAGATCATCGTATTCGATCTCAGATAATCGATCGCGATAGGACTGGTAAAAATTCTGCATGCGTTCACGATGCGCGGGCGAGGCCTCGATATGGTAGTACCGGTGCAAGGCACCCCGGTCTTCCCGGAAGTGATTGATCAAATCCACGATCTCTTGTCCGGACCTAGATTCCATTGGTTGGCCAAACAAAAAGGATAGGGGAAAGAAACTCAGCCATATCATTAAAGACAGAACTGAAACAGTTCCGGACCACATTTTTTGTTCGATTTTGCTGATTTTCAGGGAATACGTCAATCCGTATTCGCTTTTTGGTTGAAATCCGTTCATATGTTGTAAATTAGCTGGGAACGATGATTATATTTTTTACTGACCAGAATTGCAAGTTATGAAAATATACACCAAAACCGGTGACCTGGGGCAGACCTCTTTATTGGGCGGCACCCGCGTGCCTAAATCTCACATTCGAGTCGAAACCTATGGCACCGTGGATGAAGTCAATGCGCACATTGCCCACCTTAAAGATTTACTTCAAGCGAATAATTTCAACACTGAATCCATAAGCATTCTGCACCGAATAAACAAAAATCTTTTTGATATCGGATCCCTTCTGGCGTTGGAGAATGACAACTATCGGGGTAAAATCGCAGAATTTGATCCGGGTTCCATCACTCTTCTGGAAAAGCAGATTGACTCGATGGAGAAAGTTTTACCCCAATTACGTGATTTTATCCTACCAGGTGGTCACCCGCATATTTCTCAATGCCACATAGCAAGAACAGTCTGCCGTCGAGCTGAACGCTGTATGGTTGCTCTGAGTGAAACGCAACCTGTAAATCCTGATCACATTCGCTACATCAATCGACTGTCCGATTATTTGTTTGTCCTGGCACGGTACATCACGCTGGAATACGGAGTCGAGGAGGATAAATGGCATGAGTGAAGTGGAGAACTGGAACAAGGGAAATGGAACCGGGAATAAAGGGCATTACGTAGAGACTTCTGGTCGTGCTTCTCATGAGGTTGAATGGTTTTCTCCCGGTAGTAGTGAATACCCGGATGATAGACATTACCATCGCGGGTAATCTCAGCGGCAATTTTCTGATATCCGCGTCCGGTGCCGGTCATCTCATACCGACGCTTATCGTCCAGCCAAAGGGGGCTTTCACTGGTAATATTAAATTGCTAATAATCAATCTCTTAGCCAATAGAACGTAAATTTCTCCTGGAAAGTAAAAGGTTTTGGGGAGTTCCGGATCATTTAACAGATACGGCGGTTCTATTCAGCCAGGATGATCCGTATTCTATCACACCATACCCCACCGCTGCATATAGAATGGTAGATGCAAGCGTCGCCGGAAAAAATGGAATGCCAGCTACGTAAGCTGTGCCCAGTCCTCCGATCGTTTTAGGGTAAATGGGGTCGGCCAGCCAGGAACCGAAATTGCTAATGGCAAAAAACAGAACGGCTCCAAGGAGTGATGCACCGATTAGATTCTTGAACGATTTTGTACGCATGATTACGCTACTGGCCAATATAATCAGCACAATCGCACTGTAGGTCCAGATCATGTGAGAACTAAGCCAAATAAAACCCTGATCTGCATAGAATGATGCATAAAGAATATTGGTCACCAATACGTCGGAAAGATAAAATGCCAGAATGGGTACGATATATTTCCAGATGGTAGAGTTGAAATAGGTAGCCCCCAGTACAGCGATTCCACCTAATGGAGTAAAATTATAAGGATGAGGTAATAATCTACTGATAGCCAACAGTAAAATGGTGCCGATGATCAGGATTGTATGATTTTTAGTATTCATAGCGTTGCGGTTGTTGTAATGTCTCGGTTATCTTATAACAAATTATAACTATTTTTGTCGGGCACAAAATACTCAGAATTTGAAGTTTTTCCAAAACGCACGATTAAAAGGACAAAATAGTTTTATTTCCTTCATTTTTTCGATCGCTCTGATCGGTGTTTTCTATATCATTACTTCACTTCCATTTACCCTTTACACGGTGGCTCAGGGATTTACAAATGATGACCTGTCCACTTACGAGGGCCCATTGAAACTAGCACTTATTTTGTTGGTTTTCAGCGGTATATTGATCGGCGTTTTAATCGCTACACCAGTCATTCACAAACGGCCGGTCCTGAGTGTACTGACAGGTGCAGAGTCTTTTCGATGGCTGCGTGTCATCCGGGCTGGTTTATTATGGTTGGTGATGCTCATGGTGCTGGAACTTATCGGATATCTGATTGATCCGGAACTATACACATTTCGTACGGATCTGACTCCATTTTTTTGGGCGTTATTGGTCTGTGTGATTGTCCTTCCATTTCAGACCTCAGCCGAAGAAGTATTGCTGCGCGGTTATCTTATGCAACAGATTGGATTGCTCACGATAAAGCCCTGGGTTCCAATTATTGTAACCTCATTGATTTTTGGACTGCTTCACGGTGGTAATCCGGAAGTCGTACAATTTGGATTGGCTAAATCAATGACCCTCTACATCGCTATGGGCCTGTTTTTTGGGATTATCACAGTGATGGACGACGGACTGGAAGCCCCACTGGGCATTCATTATATCAACAACTTTTTTGCCTTTGTCATAGTTGGATATACGGGATCGGTGTTTGAGGGCGTACCTTCGCTGATCGTGAAAGAAACGGAAGAATTGACTTGGCTAGCGGTTGGATCAAATTTGGCAGTAATGGTAGTCATTCTGTTGATTCTCAAGCGAATGTTCAAATGGCCTTCCTTTAATATTTTATTCAGAAGTATTACATATTCTGATTCGTCTTTAGTTTAAAAATAGAAATTGCATGAAAAATTTATTGTGGGTAGTGGGTTGTGTACTGATCTCAGGCATGGCCGGGGCTCAGACAACTGGTTACTGGCAGCAGGAAGTGAATTATAAAATGGTAATCGATATGGACGTCCAGTCCAATCGGTTTGATGGTGAGCAAACCCTGACTTATATCAATCATTCCCCTGATACACTACATCGTGTGTTTTATCACTTATATTATAATGCCTTTCAACCCGGTAGTATGATGGACGTTCGATCCAGAACTATAGCAGATCCGGACAGGCGGGTAGGTGATCGAATTTCCAGGTTGAAACCTGACGAGATCGGGTTTCAGAAAATCGAATCTCTGAAACAGGATGGACAAAACCTCGAAGTGGACATCCAGGGCACCATTATGGAAGTTCCATTAGCAAATCCAATTTTACCCGGTGCATCCACCACGTTGGAAATGAAATTTCAGGCTCAGGTTCCACTCCAGATTCGTCGGACTGGTCGGGACAACGCGGAGGGCATAAGGTACAGCATGAGCCAGTGGTATCCGAAATTATGTACCTACGATGCGGATGGGTGGCATCCAGAGCCTTATATCGGCCGGGAATTCTACAGTGAATGGGGAAATTTTGACGTCACCATTAATATCGATTCGGATTACATCGTCGGGGCTACCGGAGAGTTACAGGATTCCGGGCAATACAAGCAATTAGGTTCCAATGGGAGTAACGGACAGGGAAATTCAGATAAAAGCTGGCATTTTTTTGCAAAGCAAGTGCCTGATTTTGTCTGGGCGGCAGATCCTGATTACACTTTCCACACTGAAAAAGCCGCCAATGGTGTTGCTATGGAATTTTTCTTTCAAGAGGGGGAACACACTGAAGCGTGGGCGGACTTACCAGCCGTGATGTCTGAAGTATTCACCTATGCGGATAAACATTTCGGAACTTACCCCTTTGATAAGTATGCCTTTATCCAGGGCGGTGACGGAGGTATGGAATATCCGATGGCCACTTTAATTACCGGTCACCGGTCGCTGACCAGTCTGGTAGGGGTCAGCGTGCATGAGTTGATGCATTCCTGGTACCAGCTGGTACTGGGCACCAATGAATCCCTGTATCCCTGGATGGATGAAGGATTTACCAGCTACGCATCTACTCGAATTATGAACCATCTGCGCCAAAAAGGTCTGATCCCTGGAGACTACGCCGAAATGCCGTTTTCTGCTTCTCAAAGATCGTATAAACGACTGGTTGAAAGCGGACTCGAAGAGCCGATGTCTACTCATGCCGATCATTATCATACCAATTTTGCGTATGGGGTTGCGGCTTATACCAAAGGAGCGCTCTTCCTGGATCAATTGGAATACATCGTTGGAAAAGAAACCTTTGATCAGGCATTGCTCCGGTATTTTAATACCTGGAAATTCAAGCATCCCACGGATAAGGATTTTATACGTATAGTCGAAAAAGAATCTGGTATGGTGCTGGATTGGTATTTGCAATATTGGGTGAATTCTGTAAAATGGATAGACTATCGGATCGATTCGGTGGAGGAAACAGGTAATGGCCTGGAAGTACGGTTGAGCCGGGAAGGGTTGATGCCCATGCCGATTGATGTTTATGTGACCAGCCGGGGCGGAGTGACAAGTGTCTTCAACATCCCTTTGGTAATGATGAGACAGGCTAAGGAAACCGATGGTTCACTCGATCTGGTTTTGCGGGATCCATGGCCATGGGTCAATCCGGATTACACGTTACATCTGGGTTCGGATTGGAATTTGGATGAGATCGAAAAAATCCAAATTGATGCAAGTGAACGGCTCGTTGATATAAAACCAGAGAATAATTCCTGGACGAATCCCTCGAATCCGTGATGAGTTTTCCAATATGAATGCTCCCAATTAATTGTTCCCATGCTCATCGATATACAGAATGTGTCACTTTCAATTCATGGAGAACCGCTCGTATATATTCCGGAATGGAAACTGGAAGGTGGAAAATTGTACGGTCTGACGGGCAAAACGGGTAGTGGGAAATCAACTATTGGAAAATGGCTTGGTCGGATAGAGCCGGTTTATTGGGAAGTCAAAAAAAGGAAGGAGACCAATCAGGTTCGAGGGAATGGGAAAATGGAGAACCCTGTAGCTGAAGAGGAGGCGCTCTACTTATTGCAAGATACCTATCAGATTTTCAATCCCTATGTTCCGGTAATCCGACACTTTAGGGACATTTGGAAAAATTGCGGCGACACCTCTTCCATCCAGTCGTTTGATGAAATTCCGGAAATATTGGAATCCCTGGGAATCGCTGATCCAACGACATTGATGAAACGAAAAGCAGGTGTAGTATCTCAAGGAGAAGCCCAACGCCTGGCATTTGTTTTGGGATTTATTCGCTCCGCTTCGCTTCGGATATATGATGAGGTGTTTTCCAATGTGGATTTCAGGTACAGCTTGCGAATGTTAAATTTTCTGCGTGATTTTTGCGAACGAAGTGAAACTTCCGCCGTGGTTATTTCGCATGAGTATGAATTGCTTCGGGCCTGCACAAATGATATTTATATGATCCAGGATGGAGTAATGAAGCGTGCGGAATCTAAACGGAATCCCGGGAGTACACCCGAACGCGAAATATCAGGTCCCCCATTATTGAGTATCAGAGATTTACGCGTCCCTGCTCATAGGCCGCACCGGAATAACCGTGGAACCCTTTGCATGCTGGCTACCCTTTCCCTGTACCCCGGGGGCAGGGTGGGGTTATTTGGAGCTTCCGGATTGGGTAAAACTACCTTGCTGAAGGGTCTGTTGGGGGAACATGATCTGATCTGGTCCGAGTGCAAAATCTCAAGTGGGAAAAAAAGAGATGGAGCTGTGTTGCGTGATCTGGACATTCGGTATTTACCCCAATCAGTGGTTTCTGTTTTCAATCCGGCTTCCACATTGAGAAGATCACTTAAGGAAATCCAGGAAGTGCACGATGTTTCCGATCATGAGATAGAGTTATATTTGGATTTATTTGGACTTCAATTGGCACACCTGGACCAATACCCGTCGGGATTGTCCGGTGGTGAGATCCAGCGGATGGGTATTATATCTCTTTTACCTGGCAATCCGGATATTATTTTATTGGACGAGAGTTTTTCCTCGGTCGATGAGGATACCCGGGAAACGATCTGGTCCGTATTAAAATCGCTGCAACAGGATCGAAAATTTGGGATATTGGTAGTTTCTCACGACGTGAAGTGGTTGAGATCCAGTATGGATCAGGTGTATGAGGTGCTGAAAGCTGATCCTCCGGAGGTCGTATAAATGTTTTCCCATTTACTACCGCACAAGAATCGAAATTTTGAAATGGTTGTAAAAGTATGAATGTCAAAATCCCACAACACGCGTGATGCAGACTGGTGAATAAGTATCTCCAAATGTAGAATCGACCAAACTCAGCCTGCCCGATTCCTGATCTCGTGAGAATGTCGTTATATTACCCGATCGTTGGTTGCCTACACAAACAAAACGGCCATCTTTACTGATGTAAAAATTCCGGGGCCAGTCCCCATGCACAGGGGTAAAACCAATCCTTTCCAATTCTCCTGTTTCGGGCAGAATTCGAAAAATGACCAGACTATTATGTCCACGATTGGAACCATAAAGAAATTTTCCATCTGGAGAAATATGGATATCAGCGCAATAACTCACTCCCTCAAAATCTTCTGGAAGGGTGGAATAAATCTCAATCCCGGTCAACTGACCGGTTGATTCGTCATAATTTAATGCCTGGATGGTATTGCCCAATTCATTGATCACATAAGCATAGGGCTGATCCGGATGAAAAGTCATATGCCGTGGCCCTGAGCCCGGAGGTAACCGGAAAGAGGCCGGTTCGAGCGATGCCAGTTCTCCCGTATAGGGTTTGATCAGGTATTGGTGGATTTGGTCAGTCCCGAGATCGGGGACATAAACGTATTTCTGGTCGGGCGAAAGCATACATTGATGTGGATGAGAAATGTTTTGGTTGGGATGAGGACCGGAACCTTCATATTCGTAGTGATCGACGGGTTCTGATATGGACCCATCCGGACCGAGGTGATAATAGGTGAATACGCCACTGCTATAGTTGGCTACGAAAAGCATGGTTTGTTCCTGGTTAATGGCCACATGGCAGGCCGACCGCCCCAGACTGGGCTGCTGGTTGATGAATCTCAGGCTCAAATCCGGTAGAATTTCGTATGCAAAAACGGATCCCCCTTTATCCGAGGTTTCACTCACCGAATACAGGTATTTTCCATCAGGAGAAATCGCCTGAAAAGTTGGATTTTCAACGGTAGTCAGTAGCGAGTCAAGGATCAATTCCCCCGTTTCCATATCCATGGTAACCAGATAGATCCCCTTTGATTCATCCGCTCCGTCACCTGTATAAGTGCCAATTATCAGTTTTTCGGTATTCATTTTCGATGGTTTTTCTTGTTTGTTAGATATGGAGTCGTCTGACCCGGTATTGCAACTGAATGATCCATAATTGATGACCGCGAACAGGCCAAAAATGAAATATTTTTGAAGTGCTGATAAATTTTTCATATTATATTTACCTTAGTTTCTGTAAATCGATGATCTGAATTATGTGTCGAAATGCTGCATTTGCATTTCAATTGGTTTATATTTTTCAGTCTCAATTGGTCCAGTCGTTAGTCCCCGGTTTGCAGCCTACTGTTCTCTCATCCGAATGCTTTCCCCTACTGCAACAACGTATAATATAATTTTTCCGATACATCGGAATAGGCCCGGATCATCTTTTTGAAATTGAGAAAGGCGGAATAGACCTCCCGAATTTCCGGGTCATTTGCCGCCATACTACTGAGGGTGTCTTCGGTTGCTATTTTGAGAGCAGAGAGGGTATCTGGACTGAAATTCCGAATTTCTATGTCAGTGTTGTTGTACAGTTCTTGCAGCGCAGTCCCGTTTTTATAAAACATTTCGCTCATCATCCAATCATTCATATATCCGGCACATACATCGACGATTTGCTGAAGATGTAACGGTAATTCATTGTATGCATCCTGGTGGACGATCATTTCCAGACTACTGCCTGGTTCATGCCAACCAGGGGTATAATAATATTTTGCGATATCATGGAAACCCATCAGCTGATCGTGAAATGGTCCCAGCCATTCGATGGCGTCAATCACGCCTCTCTCCAGGTTGGTATAGATCTCCCCACCCGCAACGAGTACCGGAGTCGCTCCTACTTCTTTCAAGATCCGGCCAGCCAGTCCGGGAATCCGCATTTTGAGTGATTTAAAATCCTCTATTGAATTGATTTCCTTATTGAACCACCCACCCATTTGTATGCCGGTATTGCCACTGATGTATGGGCGGAGCTTAAACCGATCATATACTTTCCGCCAAAGGTCGATACCGCCCCCGTGATTGATCCAGGCGGTTTGTTCCATGGCATTGAGCCCAAAAGGAACCGTTGTGAAAAACTGTGCGGCCGGAACTTTCCCCGTCCAATAATAAGCTGCCCCATGACCCGCCTGCGCTGTTCCTGAACTCACCGCTTCAAAAACCTCCAGGGCGGGGATCAGCTCATCGGCACCATATACATTGATTTCCAACTGACCTCCTGACATTTCCAACACCTTTTGTGCAAATCGATTGCAGGCCGTGCCAATGATAGGGAAGTTGGGGGGCCAGGTTGTCACCATGTACCATTTGAATTTTTTATCCGTAATGATAGCGGGACTACCACTTCTTTCCTGGCTGCTGGGTCCGCAACCAGGTAAGAGCATGGATCCTGCGGTGACAGCTGCAGCGGATTTAAGGAATTTCTTGCGATTCATTTTTTTCATGGGGCTGATAATACTCTGGCCATGAATTTATTCTTTTTCCCGTTCTCCAGCAAAATATATTTTCCGTACAATAGATCCGATTCCCTGATTTGATATTCAAAATCACTGATCTTATTCCGGTTGATGGATACGGCATTCCCTTTGATTGCCCGGCGTGCTTCGCCATTGCTGGCAAAAACCTTTCCCGGTCCGACCGCAAGATCAAGAAGTGATCCATAAGTTCCACCGGATTGAGGCATTTCAAATCCTGGAATTTCCCGGGCAATTCTTTCAAGATCATTCTCGGATAGATTCAATACATAATCATGATCCACTCTGGGATTGAACAACAACTCCGAAACCCGAAGCACGGATTCGTATTCTTCCTGTCCGTGAATGCGTATGGTCAATTCCCGGGCCAGTTCCTGCTTCAATACCCGTGGATCAGTTTCTTCCACTAGCCACGTCTCCAGCTCATCAATGGATTTTAAGGAAAATATACGGATAAAACGATGGATATCCCGGTCATCCCCGTTGATCCAGAACTGGTAAAACTGATACGGGCTGGTCAGATCGGGATCCAACCATATATTGCCTTCCGTGGATTTACCAAATTTTGTCCCATCCGCTTTGACCAGTAGGGGAGAGGTCAGGGCATAAGCCTTGGCACCTGAATGACGGCGGATAAACTCCGTTCCGGAAGTGATATTTCCCCACTGATCCGATCCGCCCATCTGTAACCGGACATCATAATCCTCCAACAGAACCTTAAAATCATTTCCCTGCAGGAGCTGATAACTAAATTCAGTGAAAGACAGACCGGTTTCAATTCGCTTTTTGACACTTTCCTTCGATAACATATAATTGATGGTCAATGTCTTGCCCACATCCCGCAGGAAATCCAGCACGTTCATATTTCGGTAAAAATCAAAATTATTGACCATCAGCGCTTTATTATCACCCGTGCTAAAATTGAGCAATCGCCTGAACTGTTGTTCCTGATGTTCCAGATTTCGCTGGATCTCATCATCTGATTTAAGTTCCCTTTCCGTGTCTTTAAATGAGGGGTCGCCAATCCTGCCCGTGGCCCCACCCATTAATACGACAGGAGTGTGCCCGTGCCGCTGGAACAGAGTGAGGGTCATGATCTGGACATAATTTCCAATAGTGAGAGATGGTGCCGTGGGGTCAAACCCTATATATCCCTTGATCTTATTATCCTGTAGGTATTCTTCCAGGCCCGGGGTCATATCGTGGATCATGCCACGCCGTCGGAGTTCTTCAATAAAATTCATCAATCGTCAGTTCCAGGTTCAAAATTTGAAACAATATTAGGGATAATTCGTCAAAATCTGATTATTTCACCAAATTGCATAAGAATTCTATGCGGTCCAAATGGTATATAGCTCGTAAAATTGGATTTGGCCGGGGTGGGGGCTTCACCCGTTTCATGCTGAGTCTGGCGACTGTGTCGGTGGCACTCAGTATTGCCATTATGGTGCTGGCCAACGCGGTTACCAATGGGTTCCAAAATCAAATCACCCAGAAAATTTACGACTTCTGGGGCCATATCCACATCAGTAGTGGATACACCAATAAATTTTTCGAAACGGAACCCATCCAACTGGAACCTGAACTGGTCAGGAAAATCGAAAATCTGGATCTGACCAGTCAAGGCGCCACAGGTCCGGTACGTTCCGTGAATGGTATCATCCAGTACCCGGTTATTCTCCAGCACGATGGCGTGCTCGAAGGTTCTATTACTCGTTCATTGGATACCAATTTCCGGTACGATATTATGGATCGTTATATTGTGGAAGGTTCACTGGATTCGTTCCGGTGGGAGGACCGTTCTCTGATCTTGTCTCGTTCGATTCAACACAAAATCGATGCGAAGGTCGGAGACCGAATTATACTGTATTTTATCCGGGACGAACAACAGTTTCCCCGACGATTTCGTATTACCGGGATTTATAATACCGGTGTAATGGAATATGACGAGAAGGTAATCTTTGTCCGGACTGAAGATGTGCGGGGGATATTGGGGTTCGAACCCGGAACCTTTACTTCTTATGAGATCAGTCTGGCCAGCAATGATGATATCGATCTGTACAATGATTACCTGTATCAACATGTCATTCCATCAGATCTGTTCAATTTCAGCATAGAAGAATTGTTTCCCAATATTTTTGACTGGGTCCGTATGCAGGCGACCAATGAAAAACTCATCATGGTATTACTGCTGATCGTCAGTGTGATCAATATGATCACGGTGTTCTTTATACTTGTCATGGAAAAAGTCAGGGTCATTGGTTTGTTTAAAGCCCTGGGATCTCTGGACCGGGATATAAGACATATTTTTATCCTACTGGCGGGTCGTATTTTGTTTTTTGGGATATTGATCGGAAATGGCGTGGCATTGGGCCTTGGATATCTGCAGCAAAAATTGCATTTGGTCGCGTTGGATGAGTCGGAGTACTATATCAGCCATGTCCCTATCGAGTTTAATTTTGGGTTTATTCTGCTGATCAATGTCATAGTGCTGATCGTATGTTCGATATTTATGTTTTTGCCTGCAATAGTCATTTCTGGAATCCGACCATCGAAGACGCTGAGGTTTGCATGACACAATATAGCGTGGGACCAATCTCTGAAATGGCCACTTCTTCATTGACAAAAGGTCTTCAGCTTGCTGATTGGAGCAAAATGACTTTTCGGTATCACAATAGGAATCAATCACTTTCTAAAAAGTTGGCTTTATATTTGCATTATAATTAAGGTGAATGCACCATTTTGCAAGCTGATCTTTTCAGTTCCGATGTTTTGCATTGGTCCGGAGTTGTTATAATTTTGCAGGTCATACGTTAATTTTCATTCATATGGAACCTCCGAGTCATGATTCAGTATCTCTTGAAAGAAAACGGGAAGGTCATCGAGTACGACCACCTTCAACCGGGGTGTTGGATCAACATCAAGCCGCCCTTTGAGCCCAATGAATTGACCGAATTAGCAGAATATTTTGACATTCCGGGCGACTTCCTTACGGATGCTCTCGATATCGACGAACGTTCCCGCTATGAAAAGGAAGATAATGCACGACTGATCCTGGTCAACACCCCGATCCTCAATGAAACGGAACAGGAGAATGAAGCGGTTTATACCACCGCACCGATCGGTATTATCCTCACAGACAACCACATCATCACTATCGCCGGACAGGAAAATCCGGTCCTGCAACAATTTTTGGATTCAAGGGTGAAATCCTGGAATACTGACGAACCCGAGCTGATGGTACTCCGTATATTTGAACAGATCGTACTCCGGTTTTTGGCCTGCTTGAAGCGACTCAATCTGAAAAGACATCTCGTTGAATCGGAATTATATAACAGCAGTCAGAGCTCGGACCTGAAACAACTCCTTCGCATCGAGAAAAGCCTCGTATATTTTGTAAGCTCTCTAAGTTCCAATGAGTTATTGAAGATGAAGATGAAGCGAACCGACTTCCTCCGGCTGGGAAATGATGAGGATCTTATGGACCTGTTTGAGGATGTGATTATCGACAATTCTCAGGCGCTAGACATGGCGAATATTCATACCAATATCCTCAACGGGACCATGGAAGCATATGCCTCCATTATATCCAATAACCTGAATCTTTTTGTAAACCGGCTGACCATCATTACGGTCGTGTTGATGCTCCCGACTTTGATCGCCTCATTCTATGGGATGAATGTAAAAGGCCTGCCGTTTGATGAAAACCCTTATGGATTTACGATTATAGTGGTATTGTCTATATCGCTATCATTGATTTTACTGGTGATTTTCCGGAAGAAGAATTTGTTCTGATTACCATTTATCCCCGGAATGTATATTGATTTCGATCAGTATGCGACCTATTGGTGAATGAATTCAGAACATTCGACCTGACAGTCGATACGAGACGAATCAGTATTTGATATGGTGTGATAATACAGGTAGAATATTCCTTTCAGATGCGCGATGGCGGAATGTTAACTCATTTCGACCTTTGAACACAGGATAAAGTACAGGATGAATATGAAGTCACTGCTTAGAACAAATTGATCAGAAACTCAAAAACGTTCAGTTCAGCCGGACACCCGTATCCTCTATTGCATCCGGATACGAATATCATTGCCACCAGGATTGCGATTAATGTGAAAAAAGAGCCGTTTTTTCTTTGGGTCATCTATTTTTTTTGGTTGTAACGTTAAGACCGTGTATTTTATTTGAAGGTTTGATGTTTTTTTGAATTGAAGATTGTTGATGT
>CBFGVZ010000060.1:0-17588 GCA_965652315.1 uncultured Saprospiraceae bacterium
ATATTCCCCACGCTCTATTCGTTCTGGTGTTATTTCGATGGTCATGTCTTCGGGGGGTCCTACATTGGGCATAGTGAGCTTGATCCAACCTACGATTGCGATAAGGAGTACGATGCCCACTCCCAGTATATACCCAATAATTTTCAGTGCTTTCTTCATTTTCTGACTTCCTTTTTTGATTGAGGTGATTTTGTCTAAAACCAGATGTGAAATTAGCGTGTGTAATACCCGGATCCATCACCCATTGGGGTGATTTTGACGTGAAGGTATGGGATGTCAAAGGTGAAAAATGTGAAACGGACTTTTTGTTTGGAAATTGGAAACGGAAGAAGAGGGGGCGGACCCTGGCCGGGAATTCCGCTCCCGCTTCGGGGCGTGATTTCCAGGCTTTTTCAAACTTCTAATTCAAATGAGGGAATGCTTATCCCACAGCGAACGGGTTACCGCAGGCGATCCCATCGTCCCTGAACATGGTCCAGAAATGATTCTCCACGTGCATGCTCAAATCGAAGGAAGTTATTGATAATCATAAAATGATCCATCATTGAGAAATATCCCGCACTTCCTATCCTTTTCCGGTATATTGCCGGATTAATTTCGTCGGCAGTACCCTTCGCTTTATTATTGAATACAGTAGGTTCATTTGCTGGTTCACTAATGGATGGATTCCATCCTCAAACGGATGGCGAATGCTGATCAGGCCTTTTTTCTGAATTTGGCGATGGCTTTTTGGGCATGATCTTTCAAAACCAATTCTCCACTTTGCGCGGCGCGCTGGTCCATTAGTTCCGGCCAGTCATCGGTGCCTTCCCAGATCATGTTCTTGAGCTGGAAAAGCGTCTCCGGACTATAGGAACGGAAGCGATCGAGAAATGTCTCGAGGTAGGCGTCGAGTTGTTCTGTCTTATCGAACACTTCCTGGAACAACCCTTTGTTTTTAGCCCAATCCGCCGTTTGCCATTCAGTGGCATTGAGCGTGAGCTGTGAAAATCCAGCTATGCCGATTTTTCGCTGTACCGCAGGCCCGATTACAAAAGGTCCGATGGCCAGGCTGAGTTCGCTCAGGCGGATCGAAGCCCATTTACTCGCTATCGCATAATCGACCGCACTGCACAACCCAACGCCTCCGCCGACGGCTTTTCCATGAATCCGGCCCACCGTGATCTTGCCACAGGTCCGCAGGGCATTGATGACCCGGGCAAAGCCCATAAAAAACGCTTTCGCCGAAATTTCATCGCGGATTTCAGCCAGACCGTCAAAACTAGCGCCGGCGCAAAATACCCGGTCGCCAGCACTTTGAATCAGGATGACCCGGATATCGGGATTTTGGCCCATCCGTGTAATTTCGTTCTCCAAATCCTCCAGCAAATTGAGGGGCAAGGCATTGTGGGGTTGGTTGTCAATGGTGATGACCCCAATGTGATCCTTGTCGATCCGTGCATGTATTTTACCGCTCATATATTTCAATTATGGCTACAGAACATTAAGGTAAAACATTTACCCGTAATGAACAGAATCGAAGGAATAATTTGGCCGATAGGTTGATGGAAGCAAGGGGGGCATTCATTTTTTAAACTTCCTTTTCAAGTAGGTCCAGGTCCACCGCTCCTTCCAGCTTCCCCAGGGATGATGAATACCAAGTGAGATACCGTTTTCCTTGATTTTGCGGACATCACGAGGGTTGTTGGGTGAAGGAGGATGGTAAACCGGGCGTTCAGGAAGATGGATATTGTCGTATTGTCGTGATCGGTATATTCTGGTCAGCAGGCCCGGACCCGTAGAATCCACGATCTGACTGTAATCCGATACCTGTGGAGGGTCATTCCGTAAGTCATCGATGACATCTTTCCAGAAAGGGTGACCGGGTTCCGATGCGAAGATACAATTACCCAATTCATCCTCTGGGTCGCCATAAGATACGCTTCTGTTTTTGGGTAATACCAGAGCATGACTTCCAAAATCAAAAGGCCGGAGCATTTCATAATCCAAATCAAGATAGACACCGCCCAACCGGTACATGATCAGATATCGTATGACATCGGCGCGCATAATGTTGCGGGAAAATCCAGTGTAGATATCATAAAAATCCGGAAATTCCTCGCGAACAAAACGATCGTTGTCCTCATCCGTCCACAGCTTATATTCCCAATCCGGATTGAGCGTGCGGACTTTTTCCTGGAAATCCTGCCATTTCCCCGGTATTTGTTCGTTCTTCCAGGTCTGATGTATGCGGTGTGGAATCATGCGGTCAAGGTAAAACATTCTCTGAATAACACCAATTTTTACAGATAATAGCCTAAATTACCCCCGATGATCAAATCACATATTCAGACAGCCATGCAGGCGGCCCAGTGGAGTATGGTGTCCAATCTGGGTTTGGCCATTATCAAGATTGGAGTGGGTTTTTTCGGTCATTCGTTCGCGATGATTGCGGACGGGATCGAATCCGTTTCCGATGTTTTTTCATCCATTCTGACGTGGTTTGGTTTGAAATACGCCTCCAAACCCCCTGACCGGAATCATCCGTATGGACATGGCAAAGCAGAGCCTCTGATCACATTCGTGGTGGTGGGATTGCTGATCGGTTCGGCCATTTTTATAATGATCCAGAGTATATATTTTATCCGTCATCCCCATGAGGTTCCCGAGCGCTATGTATTGATCATTCTGGGGCTCATTATCCTGGTCAAGGAACTGTTTTACCGGATTATAAAAAAGAAAAGTCGGGAAACAGGCAGCCGGGTGCTGGAAGCGGAAGCCTGGCACCACCGTAGCGATGCGATCACATCGATAGCTGCATTTACCGGTATCAGTATCGCTGTTATTATGGGGGAGGGCTATCAGGCAGCCGATGACTGGGCCGCTCTGATTGCTGCCGGTATCATCATTTTCAATGCGTACCGGATTTTTCGTCCCGCTCTGGGTGAGGTGATGGATGAGAATACGCACCAGGAGATCATCCACAAAGTGCGTACCCTTTCCAGAGAGGTGGATGGGATCATCGATACAGAAAAGTGTATGATCCGCAAAAGTGGAATGTTTTATTTGGTTGACCTGCACGCAGTGGTTGACGGTCAGATTTCGGTGCACCAGGGCCATGAACTTGCTCACCATCTGAAAGACCACTTAAAATCCACCATTCCGGAAATTTCAGAAGTACTCATCCACATCGAACCCGATTCCAGGTTTTACGAGTGAGAAGGAACCTGGAATGGGAATTCCGCATGGATTGCAGCCAGTGGTCCTCTGTACCCTACCGGGCGCAGTCCTCTCACCCTAGTCCCACATCCAGTGTCATCATTACCATAAATCCCAGGATAAATCCCAGCGAGGCCAGATCGGTGTATTTATCCTGCTGTGCCTCCGGAATAACCTCTTCCACCACGACGAAGATCATAGCACCTGCTGCAAAACAAAGTGCATACGGCAGGATAGGGGAAAATGTGAGTACCGCCCAGGCTCCCAGTACAGCGGCGAATGGTTCAACAATGGCCGATAAATGCCCGTAATGGAAGCTTTTCCAGCGGCTGAATCCTAACCCTCTCAGGGGCATCGCCACCGCGAATCCTTCCGGGAAGTTTTGGAGACCAATGCCTATCGCGAGCGCCACCGCTCCTCCGATGCTGGCCCCTTCAAATCCGGCCGCTACTCCGCCAAACAATACCCCCACCGCCAGCCCTTCCGGGATGTTGTGCAAGGTGATGGCCAGAGTCAACAATACCGATTTGTGCCATTGTGTTTTGACCCCTTCTTTTTCGGCCATTTTGAAATTGACGTGTAAGTGCGGCAAAACTTTGTCCAGCCCAAATATAAATAGGGCACCCAGTGCAAATCCGATCACTGCCGGCAAAACCCGGGCGAATCCTTCCCCTTCACTCATCTCAATGCCTGGTGCCAGTAGGCTCCAGAAACTGGCAGCGACCATAACACCCCCCGTAAAACCCAGCATGGCGTCAAATAAAGCCCGGTTCATTTTCTTGAAAAAAAACACCAGCGAGGCACCCAGTGCTGTCAGCCCCCAGGTAAACAAAGTGGCATATAAGGCAGCGTATATTGGATCAATCCCTTCCAGATATTCTATAATTCTGTCCATTGTTCAAAGTTTAGGTGTAAGGAATTCAAAACTACAAATTTATATTATATGCTACAAAATATAAAGTTAGATTGTTCTAATAATTCTTTTTGTGTATCTTTTTTCATTGCTGGTGTAAAAATTCTCCCTTGATATATTTTACCGCTCTTGACCCACTTTTTGTATGATAAGATCATTTTACTGAAAGATCGTATTAGTATTGTTGGATTTTTAGGCTTTATTTTGAATAAGCAATTGGATGAGGCAATTGTGAAAATGCCGTATCCAAAAAGCAGTATCTAACCAGATTTTTCTTAATTTCCGATTTTAGAAAATCAATAAAATTTCGTCAATATGTCAGAAAAAAACCGACCCGTCAGAATTTTAGTGGCCGGATGTGGCAACATGGGTGCCTCGCACGCCTTAGCTTATCACCAACTGGAGGGCTTTGAGATCGTTGGACTGGTTTCCCGCGGAGAGAGCAAAGTCCGGCTCAATGAGAAGCTTGGTGGAAATTACCCCCTATACAATGATTACGAAACCGCACTCAGGGAAGCCAATCCTGATGCGGTCAGTATCAATACCTATCCGGAAACCCACGAACCCTATGCCGTCCTTGCTTTTGAAGCTGGCTGTCATGTATTCGTCGAAAAACCACTGGCCAGCACGGTGGAAGGGGCAGAGCACGTGGTTGCAGCCGCCCGGAAAGCCAATAAAAAGCTTGTAGTAGGGTACATTCTCCGTCATCATCCGAGTTGGGCCAGGTTTGTGGAAATGTCCCATCAGCTTGGTAAGCCACTGGTGATGCGCATGAACCTCAATCAGCAAAGCCAGACCGATATGTGGACCCTCCACCGAAATCTGATGGCGAGTCTGAGCCCCATCGTGGACTGTGGTGTCCACTATATCGACGTAATGTGCCAGATGGCCCAGAGCAAACCCATCCGTGTAAGCGCTATAGGTGCCCGGTTGACGGATGATATCCCGGCAGACAACTACAATTACGGACAATTGCAGATTACCTTCGAAGACGGATCGGTAGGCTGGTATGAAGCCGGATGGGGACCGATGATCAGCGAAACCGCCTTTTTTATCAAGGATATTTTTGGTCCGAAAGGATCGCTATCGATCGTAGCCAAAGATGCGGGCGGAGAAGGCAAATCTTCTTCCATCGAGGCGCACACCAAAACCGAATCCCTTTTGCTCCATCATGCAGACCTCAATGAAAAGGAGGAATTTGCCCGGGAAGATGAGTGGATTGACCTGTCAGATGAGCCGGATCATAACGAACTGTGTAAACGGGAACAAATCTATTTTCTCGATGCCATCCGGAATGATACCGATTTGAGTCAACACGGGGAAGATGCGGTGAACAGCCTTAGAATAGCTTTTGCCTGCGACGAATCGGTCCGTACCGGACTGACCGTTGTATTGGACTGACCCAATTAATTATAAGAACATTGAACACACAAAAATCCTGGTCCGGACGTACAGCCGTCATCACGGGGGCTGCGACCGGATTGGGCCATGCGATCGCCCGGAAGTTGGCTGGAATGGAGGTAAGACTCGCTTTGGTCGACATTGATCGAAACGGCCTGGAACACCTTCGTTCCACCTTTCCACCCGATACGATGTACATCCCCATCGACATTACCCGGGAAGATGAGGTCCGGACGGCCATTGGTAGAATGGAAACAGAATTAACCCGCATTGATGTGCTGATTAATAGTGCTGGGATTACCGGGCGCACCAATATCCTCAGCCATGAAGTTGATGCTGAAGATCTACGGAAGGTATTTGAGGTCAATTTCGCTGGTTCATGGCTGATGAGTAAATATGTCATTCCCCGAATGCTAAGCCGAAATTACGGTCGGATTCTACATATCGCTTCTATTGCCGGCAAAGAGGGCAATGCCGGTATGTTGGCGTATTCAGCTTCCAAGGCAGCGGTTATCGGCATGACCAAAGTACAGGGAAAGGAATATGCAGGTACGGGAATAACCGTTAATGCCATTGCGCCTGCAGTGATCAGGACTTCAATGGTCGAAGCCATGCCGGAGGAGCAAGTACGTTATATGACAGACAAAATTCCCATGAAACGGTGTGGTACACTCGAAGAACTGGCAGATATGGCTGCTTTTATCGTATCGCCTGAAAACAGTTTTTCCACCGGATTCACCTTTGACCTGAGCGGAGGCCGCGCCACCTATTGACCAAAATATTTCCATTCAAAAACAACGGGAAATGACCAGAAAAATGACCGATGCACCATCAGAAATACCGGTGGGTATTGTAGGACTGGGCCTTATGGGCAGCAGTATTTGTGTTTGTATGTTAATGGCCGGCCATCCAGTGGTAGCAGTGGCCCCTTTGCCGATTGACCTGGAGCTGGCCCGACCGCGGATTATCCGTCACTTGGAGTACGCCCGTCAGCATGGACTGACCGATCGAAAACCAGAATCCTATCTTCAAAATCTCATAATCACGGAGAATTATGCCAGACTGAAAGACTGCCAAATCGTGCTGGAATGCACCATCGAAGATATTTCGGTCAAAAAATCAGTTTACGATAAAATCGAACCACACATCGATGCAGATGCTTATCTGACCAGTAATACTTCAGCCATACCCATTACCAGTTTACAGAAGCTCACGCGCCATCCTGAACGGTTTTTTGGTCTGCACTGGGCCGAACCATCCCATACGACCCGCTTTCTGGAAATAATTTGTGGGGATGAAAGCGATGAGAAGGGCGGAGAATATTTATACGAATTATCACATCAATGGGGCAAAGAGCCCATTTTGGTACGGAAGGATATCCCGGGATTTATCACCAACCGTCTGATGTATGCCATGTACCGGGAGGCGATCTATCTGGTTGAAAATGGTTATGCCACCGTGGAAGATGTCGATCGTTCCTGCCGAAACAATGCGGGATATTTCATGACCCTGGTCGGTGTATTTCGCTGGATGGATCTCACCGGTGTGAAAGCTTACCATACCGTCATGAAAAATCTGTTACCTACACTGCACAATGGAACCGAAGTACCCAAACTCATCGACGATATCGTAAGATCCGGAGGCAATGGCACCTCCAATGCAAATGGCTTTCATGAATACACGCCAGAGGAAGCGGCGGAATGGGAAAAAATTTTTACTGAATTCACCTATAAGATTCGGGAATTGGCGTTACAGTACCCGGCTGACATAGCAAAACGGCGTTTGGCTCAAAAGAAAAAATCATGATGACAAAGAATACCAACCAACCCTGGATTTTTGATGCCCACCTGGATCTTGCGATGAATGCCATCGACTGGAACCGGGATTTACGGCAACCCGTAGAAGTCATAAGACGACGCGAGGAAGGCATGACCGACCAATTGGACCGGGCAAAAGGAGTCGTATCATTGCCTGCACTGCGGGAAGGTCGTGTGGCTGTTGTAGTGGCCACTCAGATCGCCCGTTATGTGGAAGAAGGAAGCAAATTGCCCGGCTGGCATTCTCCGCACCAGGCGTGGGCCCAGAGTCAGGCACAACTTTCCTGGTATTGGGCTATGGAAGCCGAAGGCGAAATGATCCAGATCACTAATTTTGAGGAACTGGAGACCCATATTCGGTTGTGGGAAAATCCTGATATCCCAGATTCCACCAAGCCTATCGGATATATTCTGAGCCTCGAAGGAGCTGATTCACTCATCAATCTCGATCTTCTGGAAAGATCTTACGAAGACGGGCTGCGGGCACTCGGACCAGCGCACTATGGTCCCGGCCGCTATGCAGATGGTACCGGAATGTCTGGCCCGCTCCACGAATCCGGCAAAGAACTGATCCGTAAGATGGATGAACTCGGTATGATCCTGGACATCACTCACCTGACGGATGAAGGATTTGATCAGGCGCTGGAGATATTCAAAGGACCCATTTGGGCCAGTCATCACAATGCTCGCCAACTGGTCGATCACCAGCGCCAACTGACGGATGATCAGATCCGTCGGCTGATCGAACGGGGAGCGGTCATCGGAGCCTCACTCGATGTGTGGATGATGGTGGAAGGCTGGAGCCGTGGGGTATCGGATCCAGTGAAAGATGGAGCACCGCTGGAACGGGTGCTGGATCATTGGGATCATATTTGTCAGATCGCCGGTAACACGGATCACATTGCCATAGGGAGTGATCTGGACGGTGCTTTTGGAAAAGAACAATGTCCATATGACCTGGAAACCATCGCGGATTTGCAAAAATTTTCCAGTCTGCTTACTACCCGCGGATACAGTTCGGAAGATGTTGAAAAAATTTTTCATGGGAACTGGTACCGTTTCCTTGAAAAAGCCTGGAAGTAAAATATAGTACCTACATTTCATAGGATAGTTGCATAGCCATTCAAAACCACGGCCTATTTTTACAATGAATTTTTAAAAATAATAATTTTTGCACCATTTAAAATTTAATTCAATGAAACAAGTTAATCACCCGGAACGGGCAGCAGGATTTTCCACCGGTGCTTATTCGGATGGATTGATCGTAGATGGATTACTGTACGTCAGTGGACAGGCTTCAGTGGATTTTAAAACATCAAAATTTCAACTGGGCACCATCGAAGAGGAGACTCACAGAACCATGAAAAATCTGAAAGCGATTCTTGAAGCGGCGGGTTCATCCATGGATCAGGTTGTCAAGTGCACGGTTCATCTGGCAGATATTCAGGATTTTGATAGGTATAACAAGGTATATGCGTCCTATTTCGGAGATATAAAGCCAGCCCGTACCACGGTGCAATCTGTACTGGCCGAAAATCTGAAGGTGGAGATCGACTGCATCGCCAAAGTTTCCTGAAGTTCCAACAAATCACAACGAAATTGAACCAACTGACGGGAGATAGAACAGTGGGAGTCATCGGACTCGGACTGATGGGCAGCAGTATTGTGACTTCTCTGGTCATCTCAGGACACCGGGTGGTCGCTCTGGCGCCAATCGCAGCAGATCTTGAGCAGGCGCCTGGTTATTTGCGCAGGCACCTGGAACGTGCCCAATCTCTTGACATAACAGATCGATCTGTGGATTATTATATGGATCGGATCACTCTGACTGAAACCTACCAGGATTTGACAAAATGTGTACTTGTACTGGAATGCGTCATCGAGGACCGGCATATCAAAGCAGCGGTTTACAATAAAATCGAATCCCAGGTGGCAGAAAACACCATCATAGGAACCAATACTTCCGCTATTCCAATTAGCTCACTTCAGCAATATCTTAAATATCCCAGACGATTTATGGGGATCCACTGGGCAGAACCAGCATATGCCACCCGTTTCCTGGAAATAACCTGCGGAGCAGAAACAGATACGGAACTGGCCCGGAAAGTCAGTGTGTGGGCTGAAAACTGGAATAAGGAACCGACACTGCTGCAGAAGGATATCCGGGGTTTTATCACGAACAGGTTGATGTATGCCATTTACCGGGAAGCCCTGTCAATTCAGGAGAACGATGGGGTTTCGCTTCGGGATCTGGATAAAGCCGCCCGTTATGACATGGGATCATGGATACCCCTGATGGGGATCTTTCAGCGCCTGGATTACATGGGCACACAGACGGAGATGAAAACCATCAGGGCGCTCATGTCCAAATTATCCAATCGAACCAGCCTCCCGGAAACCATGGAGGATATCGTCCGGGATGAGTACCGGGGTATTCACAATGGAAAGGGTCATTTTAATTACAGCCCGAAAGAATGTGAAAAGTGGAAGGAGGCCTTTAGCCGCTTCAATCGAGATATGTACTTTCTTTCAGAAAAATATGCCGAATTCAAACCATCAAAAACGGAAGAAATTAAATCATAAATGAATAATTTAAGTTTCGAAAAATCAGCCCAACTCCTCAAGCGGGCTCAAAAGGTTCTGGCTGGTGGCGTGTCTTCTCAGTTCCGGAAATATAATTATCCGCATGCCCTTTTTTATACACATGGAGAAGGCAGTCGGATCTATGATGTGGATGGGAATGAATACCTCGATTTTACATTGAGTCAGGGACCGCTGATTCTGGGCCATTCCCATACCGAACTCCTGGATCGAATTGAAGAATACTCCAGGAAGGGACAATTGTTTGCGGGACAACACATTCAGGAAATCGAACTGGCTGAAAAAATTCAAAAACTGATACCCGCGGCTGAATTGATGCGTTTTAGCCTCAGTGGTTCGGAAGCCGTTCAGACAGCTTTTCGGATCGCCAGGACAAAAACCGGAAAACATAAGTTTCTCCGATTTGAAGGCCATTACCATGGCTGGCTGGACAATGTAGCCTGGGGACTTTCCATTCCCGAAGATCAGGAACCTGGTGACCGGGAATCACCTGAGGTCTATCCCTGGACCGAAGGTTTACCGAAGCACAGCCGGGAGGAATTTGAGATATTGCCCTGGAATGACCTGGAATTGGTCAGCAAATTTTTGGCACAAAAGCACCATGAAATAGCGGGTATCATTACAGAACCTATTATGTGCAACAAAGGATGTATTATGCCGCGGCCAGGTTTTCTCGAAGGATTACGGGAACTGTGTGACAGGTATGGAATTGCTTTGATATTCGATGAAGTCATCACTGGATTTCGAATTGATTTGGGCGGAGCGCAGAGCTATTTTAATGTCATTCCGGACCTGGCTATTTTTGCGAAAGCTATGGCCAGTGGTTATCCCTTGAGTGCCATCACAGGAAAACGGGAATGGATGGACGTGGTCGTGGAAGGTCGTGCCCTGCATGCCGGCACCATGAATTCGGGGAATGCGCCGGTAGCAGCAGCTCTGGCTACGATCTCCATACTCGAAAGGGATCAACCCCATCAGCGGATGTTTGACCTGGGGCGGAAACTGATTGACGGAATTCGTGCCTCGGCAGATGAACATGGCCAGAATCTGCTGGTGACAGGACCGGGACCGATGTTATGTACGAGCTTTACGGATCGCACTGCCATTTACGATTTTCGGGATACTTTGACGAATGATGCAGGCAAACTGAAACGATTGATCATAGGTCTGCAGCAGGAAGGTATTCGTGTGATTGGCCGCGGACTGTGGTACATCAGTGCTGCTCATACAGAGGCGGATATCGATCGGGCGATCGGAGCTGTGGATCGGGTACTGGCCACATTCGTAGATTAAAATGAAGTAATGAGTTCCACTGCAATTCGTAATTTTTCAAAAGTCCTGATCATTGGTGCGGGAAGAACACCATCCAGTATAGCGGTTTGTATTGCAGCATCTGGCTCCAAAGTTACACTGGTCAGTTCTGATCCGGTCGATGACCAGGCCAGAACGGACATTCACCTCGGGGATTTGGTTAGATATTCAGATCGGGAAATCGGAGGGGATTTGAAGGTGGAATCTGACTGGCAGCCTAAGGACGAATACGATCTCGTGTTGATTGCAGGATATTCCGATGAAATCCTGATCCGGCATATCCTCTCCCAACTGGAATCCACCGGAAGGGATGATCAGATCATCTGCGTGGCAACGGACCATCTGGAATTGCGCACGTTGCAGCAGGGACGGGCACACCCCGACCGCATTGTCGTACTCAACTGGACGGAACCCGCACATACTACATTTTTTCTGGAAATCGTTCACAATGATCGGACAGCTTTGGACATCGTGAACCGGATTCAAAATGTAGCCATTCAATATTGGGGGAAAGACCCGTACACAGTACCTGCAGAGCTGGGTGTAAGGGGGAGGATGTCGGCTGCAATGGCACGGGAGGCGATGTATCTGGTCGATGAAGGGTATGCGAACATTGAAGATGTGGACCGGGCTTGTCGGAACGATGCCGGTACCTACCTGCCCTTTGCCGGTAATTTCCAATACATGGATCTGATGGGAACGTATGCGTACGGCGTAGTCATGCAAAAACTGAACCAGGAACTCACCAATACTGTGATTCCACCCCCGGCTTTTGAACGCTTCGCAGAACCGAATGAACCGGATAATTCCGGAGGATTATATAATTATTCGAAAGAAAACCAGAATAAATGGGAGTCCCGGATGCGGTCTTTCAGCTTTGAGATCAGAGAACTGATGGAAAAATATCCTTTCGGAGCGGAAGAGGAGGAGACGGCAGAAAACAAGATTCGATCTGGAATTTACAAAAATCTCAAATAGGCAATCACTTATGGACCAGATGATATGAACGGCCTGGATAAATCGATCCAAAATCAGCGTAAATTTCTCATTGACGGCCACCTGGACCTGGCCATGAACGCTATCGAATGGAACAGGGACCTGCGATTACCCCTGTCCGAAATACGGCAGCGCGAGATGCATATGTCCGATAAGCCCGACCGGGGAAACGGCACGGTTTGTCTGCCCGAACTGAGGAATGGCCGGATCGGACTCGTAGTGGCTACCCAACTGGCCCGATACTCCCCACCAGGTAGTAAACTTGCCGGATGGAACTCACCGCAACAGGCGTGGGCGATGACGCAGGCTCAGCTGGCCTGGTACAGGGAAATGGAAGCGTTGGGCGAAATGACACAGATTACCGATCTTCAGGGGTTGGAGGAGCATCTAAACCTATGGGATGATCCCGGAAAATCCGACACTGAAAAACCCATTGGATATATACTTAGTCTGGAAGGAGCAGATTCGCTGGTCGATATTTCGTACCTGGAACGCGCTTGTGAATACGGATTGAAGGCCATCAATCTGTCACATTTCGGGCCTGGCCGCTATGCCCCTGGTACCCGGATGGAAGGAGGGCTTACAAAGATGGGCCGGAATTTGGTTCAGGAGATGAATGCTCTGGTGGGGTCGTCCTCGACACTGATTCTTGATGTGACTCATCTGACCGACCAGGGTTTTGATGAAGTGATGGAATTGTACCGGGGACCCGTGTGGGCCAGCCATCACAATGTCCGTCGGATCGTGCCCAATCAACGGCAGCTCACAGATGATCAGATCAGGCGGTTGATCGACCGGGGAGCAGTCATCGGCGGCATGCTGGACTGCTGGGCGATGGATATCCGCTTTATCGATACGGTATCTGATCCGTGGCAACTGGATATCCGGCTGTCCCATCTCATCGATCACTGGGACCATATTTGCCAGATTGCCGGTAACAGTGAGCACATTGCCATCGGGAGTGACCTGGACGGAATTTTTGGTACGGAGCAGTCGCCCTGGGATATGAATTCGATCGCCGATTTGCAAAATTACGACGGTTTGCTTTCGGAACGGGGCTATAGCCCGGAGGATATCGACAACATTTTTCATAAAAACTGGCTGCGATTCATCCGAAATGCCTGGGCTTGAGGCCTGATGTCAAACGGATACTCAGCAAGGCCATTAAAGGCTTGAATCATGGGTGAAATAAAAAATTTATCATGAGGGCATTGAATCAGATAAAGGCTGGAGCCGGTCGGGTTGACATCACACCAACAGCCGGAACACGGATCAATGGTGATTTTGTTACCCATTTTGCTACCCGGATTCATGACTCGTTATATGCCAAATGTCTGATCCTACAGAATGATCACGAAATCGTCACCTGGGTTATCGTTGATATATGTACTATGTCTCAGGCTTTCATGGATGAGGTGAAATCCAGGATATTTGACCGGACTCATATTCCTGTCCGAAATATAATGATGGCCAGTACTCATACCCATGCAGCAGGGGCCATAGAGGAAGTGCATCTCAGTGCACTTGATTTGGCTTATCGAGAGCGATTGGCGGTACTCATCCCGAAAGCTGTTGTGCAAGCGGTTGAAAATCTCCGGCCAGCGGAAGTCACCTGGGGCTCAGTGGACATTTCTGATCACGTGCTGTGCCGCCGTTACTATCTCGCTGATGAATATAAACCAATTAATCCCGTCACAGGAGCGGCGGATGTTATAAAAACCAACCCGTTCGGACTGGAAAACCTGATCAAAAGGCCGGTCGCTGAACCAGATACTGAGTTATCCTATCTGGCAGTGCGCGACCGTGATGGACAATGGATATCTGTGATGGCCAATTACTCTCTGCATTACGTGGGAGATTGGGAAAATGGCACCATTTCTGCAGATTATTATGGTGTTTTTGCAGAGTCCATCCGGCAAAATCTGGACGCCGCTGATGATTTTGTAGGCATCATGACCAATGGCACCAGCGGTGATATTAATATCTGGGATTTTGAAGGGCGGAAAGACTATCCCACAGCACCATTTGCCAAGAGTCGCGTGATTGGCGAAGACATAGCCCGGCGACTGGCGTTCGACCTGGAGCGGAATTCAGACTGGAAAAGGATAAGCAGCCTCACGGTTAGAAATGAGACTTTGTCTGTGGATGTACGTAAACCCAATGTCTTAGAGTTGGCTACCGCCCGGTCCGTCGTGGAGCAAAGCGATTATGAAAATTTTGAATATTCCGATGCCGGATTGAATATGGTATATGCCCGGGAACAACTCTTGCTCCATGATACGCCGGATACGCGAACGATTCCCTTACAGGCCATCCGGATCGAAAATCTGCTTATCGGCGCGTTGCCGGGGGAATTTTTTGCCGAAACCGGCTTAGCACTAAAGGATTCCGCCAGGGACTATTCGTATTTTACTATCGGCCTGGCTAACGGGAATGTGGGATATGTGCCACCGGCTCATGAGATTGATCGTGGCGGTTACGAAACCTGGCGTTGCAGGTATAGTTGTCTGGAATCGGATTCGGAAAGCATTATCCGGAATGAAATGATTCGTATGTTACATTCATTTTCAGATCTGAAAGGGTAAATGGTAAATCTGGTTTGAAGCCGGGTGAAAATGGTTACATTTGAATAATCCATCCCCGAATAGAAATCACGTTTTTAAAATTTGAAATTCAAAAATTATGGCATCTCCCTGGTACATCATCGATGAATCGGATCGAATTGATTCCCCCGCCCTTGTTATTTATCTGGATCGGGTAAAGAAAAATATCCGGACGCTGCTGACCATGATCGATGATCCATCCCGGCTGCGTCCCCACATCAAAACCAATAAATCCCCCGATGTAACCCGGCTGTTGCTTGATGCAGGGATCACCAAATTCAAATGTGCTACAATATCCGAAGCAGAAATGCTGGGTCAAGTCAGAGCCCCGGACGTTTTATTAGCCTATCAACCTGTAGGCCCCAAGGTGGATCGTTTTTTGGATTTGATCTGGAAATATCCCGAAACGGCCTTTTCCTGTCTTGTGGACAATCCGGAATCCGCCGCAGCGCTGGCTGAGAAAGCATCGGCCGGGGGTCAGCACATTCCCGTGTTTATCGATCTCAATGTCGGAATGAACAGGACCGGTATCAGGCCGGGGGAGAAAGCGATACGTCTGGCGCAATTGATTCAGGATGCCGATGGTATTTTCCTTCGTGGATTGCACGCCTACGACGGACACATCCGGGCGATTGATATTAACGAACGGACTCGGATATGCGATGCCGGATTTCAGCCAGTACAAACAATGCAGGCAGAGTTGGAAAAACAAGGATTTGAATTGACCATAGTGGCGGGTGGCTCCCCCACGTTTCCGATACATGCACGGCGAGGGGAAGTGGAATGCAGTCCGGGCACCTTTGTGTTTTGGGACAAGGGATATAAGGAAATCTGTCCGGAACAGGACTTTGAGCCTGCTGCATTGGTACTCAGCCGAGTGATTTCACATCCGACAGAACACATATTCTGTCTTGACCTCGGCCATAAATCCATCGCTCCTGAAAATCCACTGAACCGCCGGGTTGACTTTCTCAATGCACCGGATCTGGAATTCATCGGACAGAGTGAAGAGCATTTACCAGTCCGGACGCCTCCTGACCAATCACTTAAGGTAGGCGATCTACTTTATGGGTTACCCATTCATATATGTCCTACGGTGGCTTTGCATGACCAGGCCTGGGTAGTGGAAGATGGTAAAATATTGGACCGCTGGCGGATACTGGCCCGGGACCGGACCCTTTCAGTATGATTTTTTCCCTGTTTCAATAGATCGACCGGAACTCCATCGTGAACCCTCTGGTAATTGGGGTTCTGTACATGCAGGGCATACTTTTCTTAAATAAAATGGTGAGATATACCTGTATTCCCTGATGGGCTGCCCTGTATCCGGATTCGCATCTAAGATGCTCGCATTTCTCTTGTTTTCACGGATAAATGACTCCGGTTTCGGCAGATCATAATTGAGAAATTTTGGCAAATTCAGACATCCTGACCTGATTATCAGCAGATAAATCCGTAAAACAGATTGTCGTGAAACACTCCACTATTTTATCTTTTTACTACCGAAGTTCAGTAAATAAAAGGGTTTTGTGTGATGGGTTATTTACCCCGGATTATGGCTGAAAGTCAAAAAAAAGACAATATTGAAATAAATGTGAACTTTGAATAGAAATATCCACGTGAAAGGGTATATTTGAAATGAAAGAAACAGCATACCCTAAACTCACACCTATGAAAAAGGTTCTACGCATCGCCCTTCTCGGAATTATTATTATATTATTGGTCGCAGCGGCTTTTGTCGGATGGATTTTTGCCACGAAGCCAAATGTCGGTCCGCCGGAAGAAATGACGATAGAACGTACACCTGAACGGATCCAAAGAGGGGAATATCTCGCGAATCACGTCATGCTATGTATGGATTGTCATGCCATTCGGGATTACTCCTTTTATTCCGGACCGATTACTCCCGGAACAGAAGGGGGTGGAGGTGAGGTCTTTGATCAGAGTATAGGCTTTCCTGGCAGATTCATTTCACCCAACATCACTCCGCATGGGTTGGAGGACTGGACGGACGGTGAAATATACCGGGCGATCACCGCCGGTGTTACCAAAGATGGCCGGGCGTTGTTTCCTGTGATGCCGTATCCCAATTATTCTACCATGGATCCGGAGGATATCAAATCGGTCATAGCCTATATTCGAACAATTACACCGGTCAATGTGGACCAGGAACCTTCCAAAGCTGATTTTCCGGTGAATATCATCATGCGGACGATTCCCAAAAAAGCTGAACCAGGTAAGGCCCCCGATCCATCCGATTTGGTCGGGTACGGTAGGTATCTGGTCAATGCAGCAGCTTGTGGAGAATGTCACACCAGACGGGAAAATGGCAATCCGGTTGGTGAATTTCTGGCCGGTGGACAAGCGTTTCCCATGCCTGATGGAAGCGTAGTCACCAGTCACAATCTGACTCCGCATCCCACTGGTCTGGGTAGCTGGTCAAAAGAACAGTTCATCAATACCTTTAAGAAATATGCGGACCCAAAATATCAGCAAATGCCGGTTGAGCCCGGAGATAAACAGACTTTGATGCCCTGGATCATGTATTCCGGTATGACAGAGGCGGATCTCGGTGCGATATACGAATATCTGCAAACACTGGATCCGGTGGACAATGCGGTGGAGACGTACACCCCACCACAGTAGTCACAAATTGTTTCTTACGCCTCATCCGAATCATTCATCACATTCGGTCTGAAAAAGATGCATTTTATAGAAAACCAATCTGGTATTGTCCAATTATAGAGT
>CBFGVZ010000061.1:0-17491 GCA_965652315.1 uncultured Saprospiraceae bacterium
CCAATTTACGATGTGCCCGTTCGATGGTCTACACACATCGTTATTTCTCTGTCGTGCTTTGTATGACCCCGTAAAGGCAGGGCTTATCAGTAATATCGATGACCAATCGGTCAACTTTATAGACTTAAAAAAATTATGTACCTTTGCGTGTTAGGGCCGGCAGGAAAACATTTTCCATGTAAATACAATCAGAAGCAGACCTCCTCCAATTGCAGGCAACCGGGGGGAGAAACATTTTTTTGTTTACTAATTTATCTTATTAAATGAAAAAACCATTTATCAGTGGGATTCAGCAGGTGGGTATCGGAGTAGCTGACGTACATGAAGCCTGGGATTGGTACCGCACACATCTTCAGGTTGACGTCCCCATTTTCGAAGAAGCGGCCGAGGCCAGGCTCATGCTCCCCTACACCGGAGGCAAGCCCAGGAAGCGCCACGCCATTCTGGCTCTCAACCTCAACGGAGGGGGCGGTTTTGAAATCTGGCAATACGTAGGTCGGAAACCTCAGGCCGCCGGATTCCAGATTCTTCCGGGTGACCTGGGGATCAATGCCATCAAGATAAAATCCTGGGATGTTCATGCTGTATATCACCAATTGAAGGGAGCAGGAGTGAGTATGTTATCGGAACTTACACAAGATCCGGAAGGAAAATACCATTTTTATTTCGTAGATCCCTATGGAAATGTATTCGAAGTAGTGAATCAAAACCATTGGTTCAACAAGATCCGGCAACCCAACGGCGGGGTATGTGGGGTCACTATTGGTGTCAGTGATATGGAAGCTTCCATAGCGTTTTATAAAAACGTATTGGCATACGACACGGTGGTTTATGACACGACCGGCAAACAAGCGGACCTGGGGGATTTTGATGGAGAAAAGCAGGAACTACGGCGGGTTTTACTCGGCCATAGTGAACCGGTTTCCGGACCCTTTTCAGGATTATTGGGAGATACCGTGATCGAACTGGTACAATCGCTCGACCGGAAACCCCGAAAAATTTTCGAAAACCGCTTTTGGGGAGATCTTGGATATATCCATCTTTGTTTCGACATCGTGGGTATGGATGAAATGCGGGACAAATGTGCTGCGGCGGGTCATCCCTTCACGGTTGATAGTAGTGACCAGTTTGATATGGGAGAAGCTGCTGGGCATTTCAGTTACATCGAAGATCCGGATGGAACGCTCATCGAATTTGTTGAAACACACAAGATACCCATCCTCAAAAAATTACGCTGGTATCTTAACTTGCTCAAGCGGGATCGTGCGAAGAAATTACCCAAATATATGCTGCGGGCCTTGTCACTAAACAGAGTCAAAAACGGATGACGAACTTTGCGAATAAGTGGATCTGGATCACAGGCGCCTCTTCCGGTCTGGGGAAGTCGATGGCCCTGGCGTTTTCCAGAGAAAATGCCCATCTGATCCTTTCTGCCCGCAATGAAGAAAAACTGAATGAAGTAGCTGCGCAATGTGAAGGCCAGGGTCAAAAACATATTCTTCCGCTTGATTTGGCGGAACAAGGTACCCTGAAAGGAAAAGTAAAGGAAGCTCTGGCACTAGGCGGTCAGGTGGATATCCTGGTCAACAACGGTGGCATCAGTCAGCGTGCCACCGCAGAAGAAACGCTGCCCGAAGTAACCCGGAAGCTTTTTGAAATCAATTTTTTCGGGACTATCGAATTGACCCGAATTCTTCTACCCCATATGCTGGCCCGTAAATCCGGCCACATTGTAACCATTTCGAGTATTGTAGGAAAATTTGGCAGCCCTGGCAGGTCCACATATTCGGCCAGTAAACACGCGCTTCACGGCTATTTTGACTCCCTCCGTTTTGAAGTTCAGGATGAGGGTATCGATGTCACGCTGGTATGTCCGGGTTTTATCAATACAGATATTTCCAGAAATGCCCTGACCGCCAACGGCGAACCACAGAAAACACTGGACAACAAAACCGCTCGTGGTCTTACTACGGCAGAATTCAGCGACCGGGTACTGAAAGCCATTCGCGCACGAAAAAAAGAAGTGAACATTGGCAAATACGAGGTAATGGGCGTGTATCTCAAACGGTTTGCACCCGGCCTTTTCCGAAAGATGTTGGCGAAATCCAAAGTGACGTGATCACAAGAACCAAATCCGTCCAATCAATCCACCAATTTCATATCAAAAGGTAAAATGCACAAAGTCTTTTTTCAATCCAATTCTATTCCGCAATATTAGTACGCCCGACCACTCATCCATATTCAATTCTTCCAAAAATCCTTTCAGGGAAGTATATACATCCTTCTGACCAAAATTGAAAATCCGCCATTTTTTCAATTTCTCTCCTCGCTTTGATTAGCTCTTTATAGTTATTTTCATATATTACCCAAAATTATACCGCGGGGCAACATGAACTCCGGGGATCTATCTCATAACCAAAAAAAGTAAGTCAATGAAGCTCAACAAAAGTAAAAAGGGTATTATTCTGGCAATGATTTCGGGTATGGTAATACTGGGAGCCTCCGCCTTCCAGCCTGTACAACAACCGAAATCGCCCCAGGACAACGATCGCAACCTCCAGGTGTTACCCGAAGACATCAGCGAAGACGAACTCATAGCAGTGATGAAAAGTTTTGAAGTTGCCCTTAACATGGGTTGCAACGATTGTCATGCCAAATCCAAGGAGGACCCATCCAAATTGGATTTCAAATCAGATGAAAATCCCCACAAGGAAGTCACACGGGATATGATGAAAATGACCGCAGCCATTAATGAGCAGTTTTTTGACGTGCCCGGTGATTTTAAAGACAATTACCTTTATCAGGAATATCCTGTGACGTGCAACACCTGCCACAATGGGCATGCAGAACCGGTTCACCGGATTTCCATTCCCATCAACTACCGTGAATTGAACCGTTGAATGCAGCAGTGTACCGTATGATGATTCAAGGTACTGACCGTGAGTTCGCGAACAGTTTAACAATTTCGGATCGCAGTCGTTAAACTATTCACGATCAAAAAATATCTGAAGCATAACCTACGGGTGGCCAAGGTAAAAGATTAATACAGGAGATCATCACATGGAATTACTCAAACAACTCAGGTGGCGGTATTCAGCCAAGCGAATGAATGGAAATGCCGTGTCCGGTGAAAAGGTTCAAAGCATATTGGATGCCATCATGCTGGCGCCCACCTCCATGGGTTTACAACCCTTTCAGGTGATTGTTATCGAAGATCCGACTTTCCGGGAAGAAATCTATCAGAAAGCCTGCAGCCAGCCACAGGTGTTGGAATGCTCTCATTTACTGGTTTTTTGTGGCTGGTCGTCCGTTTCGGCAGACCAGATCGATCACTATATGGAATCGATCGCCCGGGTACGGGACATTCCCGTCTCACAACTCGCTGATTTTCGGAAAAGTATTCTCAAAGTAACCGGAGGTATGACCACATCGGAAGTGAAAGACTGGTCGGCCAAACAGGCTTATCTGGCGCTCGGTACAGCCATCGACTCAGCAGCGTTGTGCCATGTAGATAGTACTCCCATGGAAGGTTTCAACAATAATGCCCTCGATGAATTACTGGAATTACCGAGCCGGGATCTGCATTCCGTGGTACTTCTTGCGCTCGGATACCGTGACGAACACAAAGACGAATTTGCCCGGGTCCCTAAGGTCCGGCGTAAATTTGAGGATATTTTTGAGTTTCGGTAGGCTGTTTCCCGTCTTCCGGGTCACCAATGTACGGTCCAATAATTGCGGTCCGTCGATTGATCTGAATCCAATTCAAGTTATTACGATGTTTGATCTCCACCCAGATCTATATCATGGAAGAATTGGTTACGATTCAGGACAATTTAATCATTCCTGTAACCGCTAAGTGGGTAAGATATCTGTAGCTTTTATTTCGATAGCCCTTTGCTTGAAGGGAAGTTTTAAACCGCAAAATACTTTTATCCTGTATTGGATTTTGTACATGCTGGAATGATCTTCTTTTGGTTTGGGGTTGATCCGGATTGCGAAGGATCTGAGGTGTGGCAAATACGCTGATCGATTTGATCAACTGATCTGGAGTATATTCATCATAGGATACATAGAGGAAGTATAAGTTCTGAAATACCGGGATTTTATACTTTTCATATTATGAGTCAGAGCTTTGTCATATGGCAAGCTCATCATCCATACCGGTTGTCCCTATGGGACACTTTTCTGACCTGAATAACACTTTGATTCATATACATAAGAATGTACACATTCTTTACAATACTTAAGGTATAAGTACTATGTTTGTTACGCATATAACCAGGTTATAGCCAATAAAGCAAAAAAATATGACAGCTTCTAAAGAAAGAGAAATTAATTTATCAATTGTAATTCCTGTTTATAACAGACCAACGGAAGTTGATGAATTATTGAGAAGTTTAAGCAATCAAACTAATAAAAATTTTGAAGTAATAATTGTTGATGATGGCTCAACCATCAAATGTGACAATCAAGTAGAGAAATACAAGTCATTGCTAAATATTAAGTACTTTTACAAACAAAATACAGGACCTGGACCAACAAGAAATTATGGTACTGAGAAAGCTAATGGAAATTATATAATTTATCTGGATTCTGATTGTGTTTTACCTACGCATTATATTCAGACTATTCAAGATAGATTAAGAAAAAAATTTGTGGATGCATTTGGAGGGCCCGATAGGGCAGATCGAAATTTTAGCATTTTGCAAAAATCAATTAATTATGCTATGACCTCCTTTCTAACAACCGGAGGTATAAGGGGTGGTGGGGAAAAGCTTGACAAGTTCTATCCAAGGAGTTTTAATATGGGCTATTCAAGAGAAGTTTTTGAAAAAACAGGAGGCTTTTCAAGTATGCGATTTGGAGAAGATATTGATATGAGTATTCGTATAATAAATCATGGTTTTAAAACAGAGTTGATAAAAGATGCGTACGTATATCATAAAAGAAGGACTAATTTTAAACAATTTTTCAAACAAGTATTTAATTCAGGAATAGCCAGAATAAATTTATTCAAGAGGCATCCTGGCTCTTTAAAGATAGTTCATACTTTTCCGTCTTTGTTCTTAGTAGGTGTTTTGTTACTTATAATTTTGTCAATTTTTATTTCAGCTTATTTTATTATACCCTTGATTTTATACACCATCCTATTGTTTATTGACTCTTCTTTTAGGAACAAGAATATTTTTGTGGGTCTAATATCTATATGTGCTAGCTATATCCAACTGATTGGGTATGGTGCAGGTTTTTTAGTTGCCTTTTGGAAAAGAATTTTGTTTTCAAATGCTGAATATTCCGCATTTACTGACAACTTTTATGATTGACTTTGAGCAATTTTACTGGCTATAACACGGATTTTGCGTTAGGCGGGGTGACATGCAAACCTGAACCGTTTTTTGCGTTTATTTAAGTATATTGCTTATCGAAAAGTTGTAGGTAAAAATCCGTTATGCGTAATTATAGTAGAACATGAATCAACTGGATATTCCGGAGCAAATTGACCCCCAAATCTGGCTCTGACTTTGCCAATCATTACGGTATGACCGTAATTCCGGCAAGAGTATTTAGGTTTAAGGAAAAATCGGTGAATTTATCAGTATAATCGTCACCCGAAAAACCAAAATATCCCAGGGGGGGCAACATCACCGGATTGTCCAAATCATAAACCGAACCGGCCCTGATCCTGATCAACCCCTCAGCTTCTCGACCCGTTCCAATGCCTCCTGGATATTGTCGCAAATATTATTTTTACCCAGATCGTGGTATACCCCGGCCCCCAGCAGCTCATTTTTCACATTTCTATTTGCTCCCGAAATGATGATCTTCACCCCTCTCGACATCAGATTTTTGTAAACCACCTTGAGGGAATTTACCCCGGTAGCATCGATAAAAGGGACATGACGTACCCGGAGAATAAGCACATCCGGCAGTTGATGCAGATCGACCAGGATGTCCTGGAACTTCTGTGAAGCACCGAAAAACAAAGGGCCGTTGATTTCATAGATGACCACCCCTTTCGGCAGTTTAGGCAATTCTTCCTCAAAAAGTACTTCCCCGTTCTGTTCCTCGTACGCAGACATTAAATGCACATCCTGCACAGAGGTAGATTCACTCATACGCTTGAGAAATAAAAAGCTAGAAAGGATTACACCCACTTCAATGGCCACCACCAAATCAAAAAACACGGTCAGAAAAAAGGTCGTGAGCAAAACGATGATATCCATCTTATTTCCGCGAAATAACGACCGAAAAAGGTGCCATTCGCCCATATTCCACGCCACCACTACCAAAATCCCGGCCAGACAGGACAACGGGATCAACTTCGCCACCGGGGCGAACAACAACATAATCAGCAAAAGCACAATCGCATGAACGATCCCGGCCACCGGCGTCCGACCGCCATTTTTGATATTCGTCGCCGTACGGGCAATCGCACCGGTAGCCGGAATTCCCCCAAATAGGCTGGAAAAAATGTTGGCCGCTCCCTGAGCTACCAGCTCCATATTGGAACGGTGACGTCCTCCGATCATCCCATCTGCCACCACCGCAGACAACAGGGATTCGATACTCCCTAGTAGGGCAATCGCGATCGCTGGCTGGATCAATTGCTGAATGGTAACAAAGTCAATATCCGGAAAAGTGGGCCAGCTCAGTCGATTGGGTATAGCTCCATACCTGCTTTCAATGGTCTCCACCGGAAGTTCCAGAAAATATACCAGTATGGTGCTCAGTAAAATGGCGACGATTGAACCCGGTATCCTGGCAGAGATCCGGCTGAAGTGAAGGGTGATCAATATCGTACTAACAGATATCCCTGCCGCGATCCAGTTGATCCGCTCAAAATTCAAAAAGTAAGCCCGCCATTTTTCAATAAAATCGGCTGGTACTTCCCCCATTTCCATTCCAAAAAAGTCTTTTATCTGGGAGGAAAAGATAATAATGGCAATTCCACTGGTAAAACCTACGATCAGGGGATATGGAATAAATCTCAGATAATTCCCCAAACGGGCCAGGCCCAGACCTATGATCAAAAAGCCGGCCATAAAGGTTGCTACCGTGAGGCCGCCAATACCATGTGTCTGGACGATACCATATACGATCACAATGAAAGCTCCTGTTGGCCCACCAATCTGAACGCGACTTCCACCCAACACAGATATCAACAATCCGGCAACGACCGCTGTAATCAGCCCTTTCTCCGGGGAGACGCCAGATGCAATGGCAAAAGCTATCGCCAGGGGAAGCGCTACGATCCCTACGATTACACCAGCTATAATGTCCCGCGAAAGTTGCCGGGGTGAGATCCCCTCCCTGAGCAACGTAAAAAACTTCGGGACGAATTCTACATTCTTCATGCCATATCGGCAATTGTACTTCTAATTTACGGAATCAGCACTTACTGTATCCGCAACTCTTGCATTTCAGGCATCCTTCCTCATATACCAAGCCGTTGGGATCATCGCAGGAAGGACAGACTTTATCGGAAGCTTCTACCCCATCGGCTACATATTTTTTCAGTGCCCGGGCGACGCCATTCTTCCAGGTGTTGATGTTGTCATCATACAGGTTGAGGCCGTTGATTAGATCGACCACATCATTGATGGGCATATTGTACCGGAGTACACCGGAAATGAGTTTTGCATAGTTCCAGTATTCCTTATCAAATGACCTTGACAGTCCTTCGATAGTGGTCCGATACCCATCCTTATCGATGTATTGAAAATCATACCGGCTGCCCCGATCGGTCTTACTCTTGATCACCCACCCCTTGTTGACAAAAGTAGGCAGATTGAACGAGTCTTCCATTTTACCGGTAAAGATCTCGTATGGTTTGTCGTTGACAAATCCGACCACTGCCAGCCATTTCTCGTATTCGTTCTGAAACCGGATCACGTCCGCTTCGATTTTCTTGGGCCGTTTGGGCGGATGGTACACGTGATGCTGAATGATCTCGGCACCGACAGCCTCAGCCTTGCCGGACTTTGATTCATTGGAGACCAATACCCCACTCCGGGATCCATCCCGATAAACCGTGATGCCCTTGAGTCCTTTTTTCCAGGATTCAAGATAAATATCGCCCACCACGTCCAGGGATACATCTGACGGCAGATTGATGGTGGAACTGATGGAATGTGTCACATATTTCTGCACCAGTGCCTGCATTTCCACCCGTCTGCTCCAGTCGATCTCCGGAGCTGTAGATCCGTGGTAAGGACTTTGAGTAATGTCGTCGTTGCCGGTCACCTCCATCCAGGTCTGGAGCTTGGGATGAAAAACGTCAAACTCTTCCCAGGAATCGCCCATATCGTCTACGTAAGTGATGTTTGCATTTTTATCGCTTTCATTCACTTTCCGCCTGCGTTTGTATGACAGTAAAAATACGGGCTCAATCCCCGAGGAGGTCCGGGCGAGCATACTCAATGTGCCCGTGGGAGCCACCGTACTAATGGAAATGTTTCGTCTGCCGTATTTCATCATCCGGGCGTATAATTCCGGGAATTCCTGCTCCATCATCTGTACAAACTCTGACTTATTTTCGATCGCCGGGTCAAAAACTTCAAATGGGCCGCGCTCGATGGCCATATCCACCGAAGAATCAAATTCTGCCCGGAGTTTCATGCGCATCACTTCATCGATCAGCATACCGGCTTCAGCTCCGTCAAAATCCATGCCCAGAGCAGCCACCATGTCGGCCAGAGCCGTAAAGCCCAGCCCCGTACGGCGACCTTTTTTTCCATTGTCAGAAAGTAATTTCCAGGTATCGATTTCCACTTGTTTGATGAATTGAGGCTCCGGATCGGCTTCAATTTTCTCCAGAATCCGATCGATCGCCTCCAGTTCCAAATCAACCAGATTGTCCATCAAGTGCTGTGATTCGTACACCACTTTATAGAACTTTTCAAAGTCAAATGAGGCTTGTTCGGTGAATGGATCCCGAACAAAACTGTACAGGTTTACCGCAATCAACCGGCAGCTATCCCCGCCCTGCATGGCTATTTCGGAACAAGGATTCGTGGAACTGTTTTCGAAACCGGGGTACATGGAAGAGGTGCTGTAATCGTGTTGCCGGTCCCAGAAAATAAGACCGGGTTCGGCAGTTCGATGCGCGCATTCGATGATGGTATCCCATAATTCACGGGCCCGAATTTCCTTCTTAAATTCCGGATTGGGGCTGTCGATAGGCCATCGGAGCAAAAAGGAAGTATCTTTGTCTACAGCTTTCATAAACTCATCGGACAACCGCACTGATATATTGGCGCCCGTTACCCGGGTGAGGTCCTGCTTAATGGTAATAAAATCTTCCACATCGGGATGAGCGATATCTATTGTGAGCATCAATGCACCCCGGCGGCCGTTCTGAGCCACTTCCCGGGTGGTATTGGAGAATCGTTCCATGAAGGATACCGCACCGGTTGTCGTACCCGCCGCATTGGACACTTCCGCATTTTTAGGACGTAAAGACGAAATATCCACCCCTACTCCACAGCGGCGTTTAAACAATTGAACCAATTGCTGGTCGGTATACATGATTCCCCCGTAAGAATCAAACACCGGAGGCACCACGACACAGTTGGAAAGCGAAGCAATCATCTCGGTATTTCCCAGGGCGGCCATCACACTCCCCTGGGGAATGACGTAGCGAAAATCCCGGAAAAGCTCGTATATGGCCTCTTCATCCAGTGCAGGACGCTCCCGACCATATTCGGACAGATTTTTTGATTTTTTGGTGGAAGCAGAATAATTCTTTTCGATACGGGCAAATTCCCGCGCCATCCGGCGGTGCATATCATCCGGTGTACGTTCCAGGTACTTGCCATCGCTGGTCTTGACCGCATACTTGTTGATCCAGGTCGTTGCAGCCATATCATTCTCCTCAAAATATTTTTTCGATTCCCGTAAAACCGAATCGTAATGGAATGATTTCTTTTTTTGAACGGTCGATGAGGATTTCATGGATTATAGAATTTACCTGATTAGAAATTGATGCAGAAATTAAGGCTCTCTGAATGTTGCCTTATGTCAACTTATGGACCCCAAACTTAGTTCATTTTTTTCAAATATCCATAGACCTATTAAAATTTTTTATAACATAAAAATCCTAATACGTCATCAATCATTAGCCAACGATTGCATTACCCTTATTAATACATTGTTGATTATGAGGGATATACGAATCGTTAAAATATCATATTATAAATTTTAATAATTGATAATTCCGAAACTCCTGAGCTTTTGTTAATCTAATGAAGTTTCAAAACGGAGCACCGGACTTCCTGACCTACAATTCTTTGATCCGGATGTTTCTGAATTTCACCTCCGACCCATGACCGAGAAATCCGATATGACCCTTTGAATTTTTCAGACCGGGGTGATCCCGGCCATCCATAGCACCATTTTTAATGGCATCGCGTGCATCCACATCGAGTATTTTGGTCCCGTTCAGAATCACCTGGTACCGGTTTCCTTTGATGATGACCTCCTGTGAATTCCACTCACCTACAGGTTTGAGGTGACCCCGCTCTGCCGGCGCCACACCATAGAGCGAGCCGTGATACTGATACGGTTTGAGATTGGCATAAATGCTGGCTGTATTATCCAGGATCTGCAATTCCACGCCCCCATACGCTGCATCTCCGGACAGGGGTGCCCGAACCCCAAGACCATTATTGGCACCTGGCGTAAGCAGGAACTCAAATCTGAAGTTGAAATCCGCATATTCCTTTTCTGTGTACAGATTCCCGGAACGACCGCTTGCTTCCGGATCCACGACGATCACACCATTTTCCACCTGGTACTGCGTTTTATTACCAGTCCAGCCGTCCAGGTTGAACCCATTGAACAAGGGTACAAAACCCTCCTTTTTTTCTTCCTCAGTCAGAAGATCTTCCCCCGATGGAATTTCCTTAATGTAAATATTGCGGAATGCGATGTCAGTTCCATGTGCTTGCAACTCGATCGGTCCTGTCGGGAAAATAGGTATCGACCGGTCCCAGTAATTTTCCATGATGACATTATCCACCACCAGTTCGCCGTTGAGCCAAACAGATACTTTTTCTCCCATCATGGCTATTTTCATGTGATTCCAATCACCAATCGGCATATCGGCCACCATCTCCGGTTTGCTGGGATGCACCTGATTGTTGTACAATCCTCCGGACCCTACTTCGGCACCTACATCTGTTCGGGAAATATCCCAAATCTGCACCTGTGGGGTACCGCGTAGATAAATTCCGCTATCCCCTTTATCCCCGATGCGCCAGTCGACCAGCATCACAAAATTTCCATAAAGTTTGTCTGATACCAGGTTCTGTCCATCGCCCTTAAAGCGTATCAGTCCATCTTCCACCCACCAGTGATTGCGCATTCGTTGATTGGAGGCGGCCAGTTTGTCAGCTATTTCCTGCTCTGACATCCGCTCCAGTTGAAGCGGATTGGCTACAAAACCATGCCAGCCATCCAGGCTTTCTCCGTCAAACATCGTCACGAACCCAGCCGGCACATCCGTCGGTATCGATTCTATATAGGTTGTAATATTCTCTTTGAAATATTCAGAATCAGGGCCTCTTACGACCTCCCGGGCTTTTTTCAGATATTGGATAGCGAGGGAATCGGTCATTCCGTCATTATTCTGCGGACCGGGCATGACGATATTCATCACCGCCTTAGCCGCAGCATTCTGTATGCTGGAAGCCTCATCGTCCAGATAAGGACCAACGGTCAACAAGGAATAAAAATCACGGAATTGTCCGATCTTTTCGATCAATTCAGCTTTACTGGTGACAAATCTTGTCCTTTCAAACAACTTCTGCAAATAAAGTATTTTCCGCACATCAGGCCAATCCGCCCGATCGATGATTCCCATTGATGCCTTATAAGCATTGTCATAAGTTTGTTCGTTTTCCATCAGCGGAAGAATGACATCGAGCATCGAAGGTCCTGCCCATTTTCCGGCCGTAGTCAGCAATAGATTGATTTTACTGACATCTCCCGCTTCGATCATCTTTTGCGCCAGCTCCATAGGTTTATTACCGGACAAATGACCCAGCAGCGGAATGTATCGGCTTTGGTTGACCCCTTCGATCGATTGCTGCAACTTCGACTCCCAGGGCTTTACTTCACTGGAACTCATCATCTTGTCCAGTGCTTCCTGTGCTACTGCGATCTGATCCTCGGGCAGACCGTCCAATAATCCCATTACCGCTTCGACATTCCGTGAACCCCCTAGTTTGGGCAGGGCCTGAATGGCCTGCGCCTGTACTGATCCGGTGGATGAGGAGGCCAGTTCCAGGATTTTCCCAAATTGACCTTCTCCTCCCCGATCTGCGACCAGTGGTATAAGGGCTTCCTGAATTTCACCGTCCACCGTGGAGAGTAAACCGACGACATTGTTTATGTTGGATTGGTTGGTACTCATCTTCAATGCGGTCACTCCTGCCTCCACTACGGATGGATTTGTAGCTTTTTTCAGAAATTCCAACACCTCGTTCTGGGCTTGCACTCCGTTTATCTCAGCGAGACCGATGATAGCTTGCGCTGCCACCAGTGTATCAGAACTTTCCAGATTTGACCTGATAAGATTTTCCGTACCAGACCAGCCTCGACGGCTCAAAATACGTATCGCATCTGCACGTGCTATCGCTTGAGCAGATCCGATCGAAGGGGCCAGTGCTTTTATTTGGCTATCCTCCAGGAAAGGAAGCGTATGAACAGCCGCAACAGCCACTTCCGTGACCCCTGAGGACAAGGCCAATTTCAGGTCCGGAACAGCTTCCTCCGGCGCAACACGCCCCAGTTCATACACAGACAAGGCCTGTATTGCCTGATTATCCGATTGACTCAAATTCTTAAAATAGGCTACCGCCAGATCTTTGTGGTCATTTCGGGCCAGTGAACTACCGTATTTTATCAGCGCATCGATCATCAAAGGATCTGGGTCATCCACTGCCTGAGAAGCAAAATAGGACTGATATTTCGGGTCCCCACTCGACGCCAGGCCATCCAGTATTAATTGACCCAATTCGGTCTGGGAATTCGCCATTCCCGGATTGAGAACCTGTGATTGTTTTCCGAAAGCCGGGTCGGACAGTATTTTATATATTTTAAATCTTGATCTGTTATCTGCGGTATTCATAGCTGACCAGATCAAATCCCCGCTTGCTTTTCCCGGTCTCAACTCAAGGATGTCCAGAACCCGCATTTGCAGATTGCGATCTTTCACTAAGGGTTTCAAAATTTCTATTTTGTCATCCGGAAGAAACAAAGCCAGTTCCTCCAGCAATGCATCAGCCAGTTCACTGAACGGGTTCTCACTCACATTCTTTACAAAAGCATCCGCAAACTGTGCCTGCACACCCTCACTGGCAGAAGACAAAAATTTACCGATTCCGGAGAAAGCATATTCCATTTTGACCCTTTGCTCTGCCGTCTCGCTTTCCTTGTAAAGTCTGACCAATTCATCCACCACATTTGGCCCCAGATTGATCAGGTCCTGAACCGTATTATTGAGCATTTCGGAATTGCTGGCCGGAAGTGTATTCAATGCATCAGCCACCCGGGTTTCGAAAGTCCTGTTATCCTGGGAAACTGCCGGACCGAAGGAGGATAGAAAGAAAAATAAAATTAAAATATAATTGGATTTCATATTGCTTGGTTGTATTTGTTGAATTCAATGGTAATGACCGCACTGGAACTGTTAGATCAAATTTTCCAGTGTCCGCGCATGGGCTGATGGATCAACGCATTGGCTCCGGGATCGTCGATAAATTCCTGCTTGACAGGGTCAAATTTGAGGTTCCGGCCCAGTCGAAGCGCCACTTTTCCCATATTGACCAAATTACAGCTCCGGTGCCCGTTCATTTCGTGCAAGGGAAATTTCTGCCGTGTCCGGACCGATTCATTGAAACTCAGAATCTGGGGGGCGGGATCGGGCAGGCTGTCGATGAGTCCGTGTACGTCAGGCAGTGAAGACGTCATACCTTTGTTCAGCCATCCATCTGGACCTTCAAGGAATTTTGCATTTTTATCGCTGTTCTCACCATCCAGGATGATCTGACAGCCATCATCATAGGTATAGGTAATTCGCCTCCATGTACCCACGGCTTCAGGATGCTGCTGCGGCGCGTCCACTTCCACACTGATCGGACTGGTATCATCCTTTTCAAGCAAGTATTGGACCGGATCCATATAATGCTGCCCCATATCACCGAGGCCTCCCCCGTCGTAGTCCCAGTATCCACGAAAATTAGCGTGTACTCGCTCTTCATTATAAGGTTTGAAAGGCGCAGGGCCCAGCCACATATTATAATCAAGCTCTTCCGGAACCTCTTGCGGTTCCAGGTTGGTTTTACCACTCCAGTAGAATTTCCAATTGAAGCCCGTAGTTCCACTGATGGTGGCTTTGAGCGGCCATCCGAGTGCCCGGGCCTCCACGAGTTTTTTGATGGGTTTCACGGGTACGCCCATTCCATAAAAATTGGACCTGAACCGAAACCAGGTATTAAGCCGGAACATCCGGTCATGACGCTGAACGGCATCGATCACAGCGAGACCTTCGCCTATGGTCCTCGTCATAGGTTTTTCACACCAGATATCTTTCCCGGCTTTTGCAGCTTCCACTGCCATTATGCCGTGCCAGTGCGGCGGTGTAGCGATATGGACTACGTCAATATCTTTATTCTGCAGGAATTCACGAAAGTCGGAATAGGTCCGCACTCCATCACCCGCCATCCTGCGCGTCTGGTTAAGGTGATTGGAATCGACATCACAGATCGCGATCGTCCGGCCTTCGTATTTCAGGTGTCCACGCCCCATGACGCCGGTACCGATTATACCCTTTGTGATTTCATCGGAGGGAGCCAAAAAACCATTACCGCCCAGCACGTGACGCGGCACGATAGCGAATGCTGCCGCAGCCATACTGGTGTGTTTTAAAAATCTTCGTCGACTTTCATTTTTCATATCCTGTATAATTGAACTAAGTTAGCTAAAGTTTTAAGAACGCATCCCGCCGGGCTTCATAGTATAGCAGTATACCGAAATTTGGCCGGGCACAATAACTGACCACCCCCCTCAGGGTAAGGACTGGTCAACGTCCCTGTTTGTTACAAAAGGCCAATATAAAATAAAGGTCAGGACCACGAAAAGATTTCTAATATAACTTTAAAAGTTTTCATATCTGTACATCCCACATCGGATATATATCAGGCCATAATCCGGTGAGTTCATTTTGGCTTCGTTTTTCAATTGTAAAAGTTGATTGAGGGCTGCGTCCATGTTCTGAAGCGAAAAGGCTGAGACCTGGATGGTGTCCCCGGTGATTTCGATCATAAATTTCCGGTCATTCAATCGCACCGAATCAATGGTCAGCAGGATAGAGGTCCGGGGCGTATCACTGAAATCGGTGTTGGTGTGATCCAGCATCTCCTGGTACCTCAAAATATTCTGATGAAGTATACCTTCTGGCCTCAACACCGTGTTTTCATCCCATTGAAAAAACCCCGGATACAATAGCACCGTATCCGGTTGATGAACAGACATACCCCCTGAGACGTCTCCACATCGAAAGCTGCATATGCTCACCAACAAAAAAGTGGTTGACATCAAAACTACCAGGGAACCAGCAAATTTTTGGTAGATTTTATTCCCCATTCTGAAGAATTTCCAACTCCATTAAATTTATGCATTTCAGTTTAAACACGCCAAATAGTAAAAACGGTTCCTCGATTTCTAAACGTTTATTACTGATATTTGCCGATTGTTCGGCTTCAACCCGAAATTATGAAAAATCTAAACAAACGAATCGTGGTGGTGGCGATTCCCATCATCCTGGGTAACATGACCCAGATCCTGCTGGGAATAGTGGACAGTGCCATGGTAGGTTCCATCGATTCGGTCCTGCTGGCGGGATCTGCCCTGGTCAACAACCTGCTGTCCATCCCGTTCGTACTGGGCATCGGGCTGTCATACAGCATTTCTCCCCTGGTGGCTACGGCCAATGGAAATGGTGAAAAAGCCCGGTGTTTTCACATCGCATTCAACGGATTCCTGCTTTGTTCTCTATTTGCATTGATCATAGGGCTGGCTATTCATCTGGGTTCCGGTATTGTGTTTCACCTGGATCAGGATCCGGCAGTGGCGGAAGTATCGAAGGATTACCTGATCATCATGGGTTGGTCCACGGTGCCGATGCTGATGTTTCTGGCCCTCAAGCAGTTTACAGATGGGCTCGAATACACCAAAACGGCCATGTATCTTTCCCTGGCTTCTATTCCATTGAATGCGTTCATGAATTACATATTCATTTTTGGAAAATTTGGATTTCCCCGGTACGAATTATTCGGAGCTGGAATTGGAACATTGGTTACCCGCATTATGATTCTCTCAGCCCTGCTCTGGATTATTTTAAAATCCCCTAAATACGCGCCATACAGAGAAAAAATGGCCGAATCTTTTCACGTTCGGAAGCGAACTTTAAGACAATTGTTGAAAATCGGGGTACCGTCGAGTCTTCAGTATGCTATGGAAGCCGGTGCTTTTGCCGTATCGGGAATTATAGTAGGCTGGTATGGAGCCACGCAATTAGCCGCTCACCAGATAGCGATCAGTATTGCCTCTCTGACGTTTATGGTCTCTATGGGTCTTTCAGCCGCTGGTTCGATCCTGGTGGGTAATTATCTGGGCAGACAGGATCTGGCAGGAGCCCGGGACGCAGGACGTCAGACCCTGGCCATGGGCTTGATTTACGGGGTCTGTTGTGCGCTGTTTTTTGCTGCGACCAACCATACCCTGCCTTACATTTTCAACGATGAACCAATGGTCGTACAATACGCAGCGGTTTTACTTATCCTGGCCGGTGTATTTCAAATATCGGATGCCATTCAGGCCATTTCAGTTGGTTTGTTGCGGGGCTTGTACGATGTCAAGATTCCGACCTTGTTTGTGTCCATTGCCTACTGGGTTATCGGCATTCCAATGGGCTACTATTTATCCTTTTACAGGGGGATGGAGGTTCGGGGGATCTGGATCGGGCTTGTCGCAGGCCTGTCCATTTCAGCCATTCTTATGACCGTAAGGTTTTTTATGATTTCCAGAAATCCGGCGATTCTCGCAAGGATGAATTAGAGGTATAGCACCCGTTTTAACCACTCCTGAGCTAACTCAGTAAATGCTGAGGATATTAATCCGGAAAATCACCCATCATGGACAACACCGACAGGTGTAGAAAGTGGGTAAGCCCCCAATGCTTCGTGTCCGGGTAGGTGCAATCCGGGGTAAGGGTCCACACGCACAAACCGAACCTCGTCGAAACACCCGTCTGGGTCGGAACACCCGTCTGGGAAGTGGGTCAAAACCTACAGAACTTATTTGAACCCACTTCGGGGTTCCATTTCTTGATCGACCCACACCCCTGGCTGCGCTTCGCTTGCCAGGGGTTACTCAATTTGAACGCCTGTCGGCGTTCTCATCTCTGCTGACAAATCAGATCCAGCTC
>CBFGVZ010000062.1:0-17482 GCA_965652315.1 uncultured Saprospiraceae bacterium
TCATTATCCCATGGGGTTCCATCATAGTTCCCTCATCAAAGATCACTTCAGCTTCTTTGGTCTTCGCCTACATTAGGTCATGACTCGCATCCACATAAAGCATATACCATATATCATCCGGGCTAAGTCTCGAAAGAAGTGATTTTCACGATTCGCCCCCACTGATGAAGCCCTGCCATTTCATCCACAGCCTCGGCGTTCACTTCGACGTGGCGGCCTTCGGTTTTAAGTTGCTCCGGCATATTGACCGGCATATACTTATCACCATCGAAAGATTCAATGCCCCAGAATCCTGTGCCCAGATCGACGTGTCTAACCGTTCCCTTTATTTTCATATTGCAGATTATTTTCCTTTTCCAGTAACAATTTGAGCAGTTGATTTTGTTCCGCAAAGGCAGTTTGTAAATTCTTCAACTGTTCCTGAAGTGCAGAATCATTTTCTTTTTGGGAATGATCAAACGTAGTGATCCGTGTTTTTACGTACCATACCTCCCGGATATCATTAACATTGAGACGGTATGGCCGAAACTCTTCGTTATCCGAGATCAGCAACAGATGACGGTGTCGGCTCAGATTGTTAACTACCCTTTTCACTACTACGTTGCCACGGGACACAATGACATACACATGGTGATCCCGGATGGAAGTGACCCAGTCACGAGGTTCTACAAATCGGCAAACTACTTTGTCTCCAGGTACCAGGAAAGGATCCATGGAATCGCCGGATATATCAAATGACCGGAAAGTCCCATACTGGTAATCATAACCCGGCAAACGATAGGCCGGTAACTCCTGTACGAACTCGGGATCGATGACCTCAGCTGCATATCCTGCCATGGCAGGAACCGGAACGTGTAGAATTTTTTCTTCGTTGTCAGAATCGGTCACGATGGTCAGCAGCCGGAAATGTTCTTCGCTTTCGGATTGCATGAACATTTTTCCTTCTCCCAGATACAAAAAGGTCGGGTTGATCCGAAAGGTTTCGATGGCCGATCGCAATGGTTCCATTGGAATATCGCGCTCTCCTTTCAGAACCTTGTTGAGATTCTGAGGCAAATAATTGATTTCCAATGCAAATTGGCGACTAGACCGAACCCTTCCGGATTCCTTAAGCCGGTCATGGCACTGAATAAATCGTTTCGTCACCTCACTGATCATGGCGTTGGGCAGGTTGTTCTCGCAATTTAAGAACAATTATAATATATAATTACCTGAAATGCAAATAATATACCACTAAAACGACCGTGCTATGGCCAGAAAGTCGTCTGCGGAAAGCGAAGCACCGCCGATCAACCCCCCATCCACATTGTGTTGTGCGAACAATTCCTGTGCGTTACCGGGTTTACAACTTCCGCCATACAAAATGGGAATCGCTTCTGCAAAACGATTGTCAAAATGTCGGGCAATGACCTCCCGGATAAATCCATGCATTTCCTCAGCCTGCGTCGATGTAGCTGTTTTGCCGGTACCAATCGCCCAGACAGGTTCGTAGGCGATCATCACTCGTTCACCCTCTTTTCCGGAAAATTTACAGATGGTCTCTTCCAATTGATTTTGTACCACTTTGAAATGATCTCCCACCTCACGCTGATCCAGTTTTTCACCTACACACAAGATCACTTTGAGGCCACCTGCCAGTGCAGCGCGCATTTTCTGAAAGATCTCTACATTTCCTTCATGGAAATAACTGCGCCTTTCGGAATGACCCAGGATGGTATACTCGGCACCTGTACTGCTTACCATGGCTGGAGAAATGGCTCCGGTGTACGCACCAGCCTCTTTGGAATAGCAATCCTGAGCGCTGAGATATATCCCCTCCTTACCGTGAATGATTTCATTTACGGTGGACAGATGGGTGTATGGGGGTGCCAGAATCAATGTCACCCCTGCAGGTCGATCCTGGGCTACTATGGCCTGAGCCAACGCACGCCCTTCTTCAATGGTCGTATTCATCTTCCAGTTTCCGGCCACAATTTTCGCACGCATAGTCAAATATATTAATTGGTTACCAAAAAAGATTCAGGTTTCGGATGGGTCCAAAACCTGAATCGGGTCAAAGGTAGAAAAATAAGTGAAGAAAATTTATGATATGTTTTACAATATCCTTGTTTTAGTTCGATTTTGAATGGGCCGCCCTACAGCAGAAGACCGATCCTGAACATTTATTTCATAAACATCAACTCACGGTACTTGACCAGTGGCCAGTCTTTATCAGCGACCAGATACTCCAGCCGGTCTGTATAAAGTCTGATTTCATCCATCAGAGGGGCCACTTTGTAACAGTACGCTTTGGCTTTTTCCTCTCCGTCTTCCAATTCATTGGCTTCCCGGCGGATTTTGGTCATATCGTGGACCCGTTCGTAAATTTTATTGACGTATCCTGAAATATCACTGATCACTTCGGCCTGAGCGTTATAACCATCAAATCCCAAATTTTTCAATTTGGCCACATTGTCGAGAACGTCGTTCTGATATCGGATCGCTGCGGGTAAGATATGGTTAATGACCATTTCACCCAGGGTCCTGGATTCTATCTGAAGTTGGAGGATGTAATTCTCCACCATCACTTCATAATGGGCTTCCAGTTCCCGGTTGCTCAGCACCCCGGATTCTGAAAAGAGTTGGCGTGCTTTAGGAGTGATGTAGGAATTGAGCGCTTCCGGGGTTTTGGCCAGGTTAGGCAACCCTCTACGTTCTGCTTCCAGCCGCCATTCCTCGCTGTAACCATCGCCCTCGAACAGGACAGCTTTCGATTCCAGGATATATTCTTTGATCACCTGCAGTATAGCCGCTTCCCGTGTTGCACCTTCTTCTAGTTTGCTCTCCACTTTGGTATAAAAATCGATCAATTGATGACCGACAATGGTATTCATGATGGTCATTGGAGCAGAGCAATTCTGTCTTGAACCCACCATGCGGATTTCAAATTTGTTACCCGTAAATGCAAATGGGGAAGTCCGGTTCCGGTCGGTATTATCTTTTTTCAACTCGGGAATTTTGGCGAGGAGTTCCATGATATCCTTCACGCCCTCTTCGTCAGATAGCTTTTCTTCGGCCACTTCGTTGAGCACCTTCGTCAGGAATTCTCCGATAAATACGGAGACGATTGCAGGTGGTGCTTCATTGGCACCCAGCCGATGATCATTGGAAGCAGAAGCTACACTGGCGCGCAATAAGTCAGCATATTCATGTACCGCTCGAATGGTAGCGACGAAAAAGGTCAGAAATTCCAAACTTTTGCCTGGATTGGTCCCAGGTGACAGCAGATTCTTACCGGTGTTGGTCGACATGGACCAGTTGTTGTGCTTTCCGGAACCATTGACACCGTCAAATGGCTTTTCATGCAGCAAAACCCGAAGCTGGTGACGCGCTGCAACCCGATCCATCAGGTCCATGAGAAGCTGATTATGGTCGATAGCCACGTTCACTTCTTCAAACATGGGGGCCAGTTCGTACTGCCCTGGTCCTACCTCGTTGTGCCGGGTACGTACAGGTATACCCAGTTTGTGGCATTCCTTTTCCAGATCACGCATAAAAGAATAAACCCGGTCAGGAATCAGTCCAAAGTAATGGTCGTCCAGTTGCTGACCTTTCGGTGAATTCTTTCCGATTAGGGTTCGACCAGTCAACATCAGGTCAGGGCGTGCATAGAACAACGCTTCATCCACCAGAAAATACTCCTGCTCCCACCCCAGGGTCACGTTCACTTTTTTGACATTGGCATTGGCTTCAAAGAGCTGGCATACTTTCAGTGCGGCTTTGGACAGGTACTCTTCGGATTTGAGCAAGGGTAGTTTATAATCGAGTGCTTCTCCACCGTAGGTCACAAAAATCGTGGGAATGCACAGGGTCTTACCCTCCCCTATTTCCAGGATAAATGCCGGAGATGAAGGATCCCAGGCGGTATATCCCCGCGCTTCGAATGTGGAGCGCAATCCCCCTCCGGGGAATGATGAACCATCTGGTTCCTGCTGAGCCAGCGAACTTCCGCTGAATTCCTCTAAAACTGAGCCATCGGGTGTGATCGTAAAAAAGGAATCATGTTTTTCCGCAGTCCGGCCGGTCAAGGGTTGAAACCAGTGCGCATAATGCGTAGCACCTTTATCCTGGGCCCATTTCTGCATTCCGGAAGCCACATTGTCTGCCAGGGTGCGGGTCAGATTCTTTCCTTCTCTGATGGCATCTTTGAGCAGATCATATGTGTCCCTCGACAGGTATTTGGCCATAGCTTCATCGCCGAAGGTATTACAGCCAAAATAAGAAGAAATATTGGGTGAAGGAGATTTCAAAGCTCCATTCTCATGGTGGCTTCTATCGATGATAGTCTCGAGTGCTGAAAAACGTGGTGTATCCATTTGACTTGAATTAAGATTGATTTTCAATGACACAAATGTATGTGTTCAGGAAAAAATCAGGGAATTGATGTTTTTGTAAAATGTTTTTTTCAATTATTCCATATTTATGTTTATATTTGATAATCAGATGCTTACAGATTTCTAATTGTGAATTCTAAATACCATGAAAACATGGGAAGTAAACAAAGAATTTGCGTTGCTGTTTGCGTCCTGCGTCTATTTGTTCACCCGGTTTTTGGCCAGACACCCTACATACCCTACCATGACGCAGCTGAAATACTGGAGAATCTCCCCGAAGAAACCATAGAACTGATGCAGGAGCAGAGTGGTTTACTCGAGGATTTCCAAAATTTAACAGGGAATCCACTGGATCTCAATACAGCGCTCCCGGAAGATTTTGAAAGACTGTATCTGCTCTCCCCGTCTGAAATCGAAGCCATATTACAGTACCGCAATGATTTCGGCCCGTTTATTCACCCCAATGAACTACAGGTAATAGAAGGTCTGACTCCGGAAAAGGTTCAGGGATTGCTCCCTTTTGTGACCGTAACAGAGGAACGGGATGTATTGTCTCAGGGCGATGGCTACGTACTCGCCCGATCTGCCGGATATTTTCCCAAACGCCAGGGTTTCCGGTCAGAACCAGACCGGGAGGCCCCGTATGATGCCGGACCACTCGGCCTCCTGATCAAATTCCGCAAATATCGGAGCCGGTATTACAGTTGGGGCGGAAGTATGGAACTTGACGCGGGTGAGCGATTCTCTTTCAAAAACCGGCCCGGTTTTGATCACATTCACGGGCATTATTACAGAACGGGCCGTCCGGGTGTAATCCGGACGCTTGCTCTCGGGGATTACCGCATCAGCCTGGGCCAGGGGCTGTTACAATATCAGGGATTTGCGATCACCAGGCCCTCCAATCCGTTGCTATACAAAAGAGTTGCCCCGGTGATCCAACCCTATACAGGATCAAGTGAATTCTACTACTTCCGGGGTGCTGCGATCGAACTGGCCACCCATCCCCGGATTCAAAATTTCCTGTTCTTTCACCGAAAAAACCGAGATGCCACACTCCGAACCGATGTCGATGTCGGGCAACCATACTTCAGCGCATTCCAGACCAGCGGGTTACACCGCACAACCAGTGAAAATGGCAAACGAAGACAGGTAGCCGAAACGGTAGCCGGACACCGCATACAGTGGAAGAAAAACCGATGGAAACTCGGCCTCAACAGCCTGTTTCAAAAATTTTCCCTGCCCTATCGGCCCGTCCATCGGATCGACAACCTCCACAGACTTACCGGCACTACACTGATGGGCCATTCCCTGGATTTTAGCGGATATTTGGGGAGTCTGCATGTTTTTGGGGAGGTGGCTACCCAAAACTACCGCACGCCGGCTTTCCTGGTTTCAATGCTATACAGTTTTCACGAACGGCTCGATGCGGGCATATTGATCCGGCGATTCCCAGCCTACTATGCTCCCCTGTATGCCAACGCATTCTCAGCCCGGACCATTCCCAACAATGAATCCGGCCTTTACGTCGGACTCAATTACCATATTGGTCCGTATTCCCGGCTGTCACTGTATCTGGACAGTTGGAAAGGATTCTGGCCGACTTACCAGGCGCACGGTCCCACGTTTGACCATGATATTTTTCTGAAGTACGAAATGGCCAGCCGACGGAAATGGGAGGCATACGGCCAGATCAAATTCCGGCACCGGGCAGACAATCTGGCTTCAGGAAACCCGGAGCATTACGCCATCGGATACAATGATCAGGTTAACGTCCGGTTGCAGTTTCGCAAGATAAATTACCAGAAGTGGCGTTGGACCAATCGCCTGGAAATAGTCAGATTTACGCCAGAAGCTCATACGGCCGAAACGGGCGTACTCTTATTCACAGATTTGCTGTGGTCTCCAATCGGCCAGGCCTGGTCTGTCGCTGGCCGACTCGCCTGGTTCCGGACGGATTCGTACTTCAGCCGAATCTATGCGTACGAACCGGACATCACTTATAGCTTTACGATCCCGTTTTTCTATTTTGAGGGCTGGCGTCTGGCCGCCCGGGTCAGTTACAAGCTGCAGAACGGTATCCGGTTGGAACTACGGACTGGCTGGACTTTCCTCCCTGGCGCAGAGAAAGTGGGCAGCGGACTCAATGCGGTGCCGGGTCCGTTTAGTCAACAATTGAAAATGCAGGTGATGTATAGGTTCTGAGGGTGTAGATATGGATGAGTGACCGAGCTTATTCTCCACTATTGCATAATCCGGGATAAGCATTCGTGGACCAGGTTCTGACATCTCGACCGGCGAAAGCTCCGGCCTTCTGGCTCCATTCAACCTTCCATTTTTTCAACTTTCCATTTTATCATGTTTCATCATAGCAGTGTTAACATGTTATGCAAATGATCCTTAGGTCTGCAGGGTCATATTGGGTCAACGTGGTCAACAAACCTTAAATTAATTCCAATGAAGACCTGATATTGAATAGATTTTAAAAAACAGACTCATTTTTCAATTTTCCCGAGTGCGAATTTCGGATCAGATTTATCCGGAGTGATTTCAAAAGCCTATATTTACCCCATCAAAGAGGTGAAAAAGTGGATGATCAAATAGGACAACGATGAAGATTCCCGATCGCAAATATGCAATTATTGACGTAGAGACAACCGGGGGCAGCGCCCGGAACGAACGACTGACCGAAATTGCCATAGCCATTCACGATGGGGAAAAGGTGATCGATACATTCGAAAGCCTCATCAACCCCGAACGTCCGATTCCACCTTTCATCCAGCGGCTGACCGGGATCACCGATGCAATGGTCGAAGATGCACCTTTTTTCTATGAAATCGCACGGCGGATAGTGGAAATGACCGAAGGCTGTATTTTCGTGGCACACAATGTAAAATTTGACTATTTGTTCATTCGGAGTGAATTTGAACGATTGGGGTATTCCTATCAGCGCAGACAACTCTGTACGAAACAACTCAGCAAAAAACTTTTTCCTGAAATCGGACGGTACAGCCTGGATCGCCTGATCAGCCATTTTAATATCCATGCTGACATACGCCACCGGGCTATGGCCGACGTGTTGGCAACGGTAGAGGTTTTCGACTATCTGATCGAAGCTGATAGAGCATATGGCTACTTCACCAATCAGATCAATCAGGGCGTCAAACTGAGCAAACTGCCCGGAACGATCCACTTCGATGACATCCACAAAATCCCCGAGACCAGTGGTATATATTATTTTTTTGGACAGAATGACCACCTCCTGTACGTGGGCAAAAGTAAAAATATACAGAAACGAGTGTTTCAGCATTTTTCAAACGCCACTACAAAATCCTGGAAGTTTCTTTCACGCACCGAACGTATCGATTTTGAGGAAACCGGGAGCGAAATCGCAGCCATCCTTCGGGAAGATGCGGTCATCAAAAAAGAACGACCTGAATACAACGTGGCCCAGCGTAAAACCAATAAGCCTTATGGCTTAAGACTTGTCGATGACGACGAAACCTTTTTTCACCTGGAACTCCATCCGATACAGGATGAGAACGAAACGGGATTTATCAAAACTTTTAAAAGCAAACGGAGTGGTTCAATGCATATTAAGGGTTTACTGGAAAAGTTTGGGCTTACGGAAATACTGTTACCCGAAAGGCACGACCAGTCTCTTTTTCTCCGCAACGGTCATATCCCCGACGAAGCCAAATCCGAATGGGCAGAGTCCTTTCGGCAATTGAAGGCTACGCTGACAGCGCGGCAAAGATTTCATTGCATGGTGATCGACCAGAGCTATTCGCACCACGAAGCCACGTGTTTTGTCTTTCACCAGGGCAGGTTGACCAAAATCGGCAAACTGGATTCGAATACATCATGGTCGGAAATTTCACTGGATGATCTGGATGACTGCCAGGTTCCGATGTCCATAAACGACCAGATCATAAAATTTATCAAAAAATACCGCAACCGATTCACAATCCGGGATCTGACCGATGTGCATTAATGATACATACATCAAAATCAGTTTATATGAAATACATGCAGATTTTTTGGGCTACCCTGATTATCATATCAACGGGGACGAGCGTAATGGGCCAGATGGAAACACCAATCACTATCCGGGTCAAAGCCCACGATGCCAAATGGATCGGGACCAGCATGGGAGGCGTGGACATTATCATCCGGGATCAGACGACCGGAGAAATTCTGGCGAAAGGACGTACTGCGGGTTCAACGGGAAATACCAATCTTCTGGTACTCGGAGACAAATCCCGGTACGGCAGTATCAGCACAGAAGGATCTGCCGGGTTTCACGTGAATCTACCCCTGAAAAATCCGGTGTTCTCAGAAATTGAAGCGACTTTCCGGACCGCCTACTCCGGCCACCCCATCACCATGACAAAGTCCCTGTGGCTCATCCCGGGAAAAGACATGACTGGAGACGGAATAGTGCTGGATATGCCGGGATTTGCAATGCGGATCGGGCATCCACAACCCCATCAATCTGTTTCATTGTCTACTGACGGGGATGCACGGATTGACCTTTTCCTGATCATGTTATGCGGCTGCCCCATTGAACCAGGCGGTACCTGGGACTGCGATCCGATGGATATAGAAGCGATGATCTATCAAAACGATAAGTGGTTAAAAACGGTAGATTTTGAATTTGTGGAAACTAATCATTTCACGGCAGACCTCACCGATCTTCCGCCAGGAAGTTACACGGCGTATGTCTCCGTTTATGACCCGCGTTCCCTGAATACGGGAGTTGAAAAGGTTCAGGTCACGATTAATAATTGATGACATTTTCCACGTATCATTACATTCTTCAATATCATCCAAATGCTGGGACTAAAATTACCAACCGACCCGAGGTGGGCCAATCTGGCCGAAAAAAGTCTGGAGGAGATCCTGACCGACCACGCGTACTGTGAGCAAAAAGCCGCCACGCAATGTATTTCATTGATCCAGTTGTATCCGGATAAAATCAGATTGGTAGAGGAAGTTGCCCCGGTGGTCACTGAAGAATGGGGGCATTTCCGGATGGTCATGGCAGAATTGAAAAAACGGGGCCTAAAGCTCGGATTCCAGCGGAAGGATGAATACGTGGCCGAACTGAACAAATTCATGATCAAAGGCGGATCCAGGGAATCCCGGCTGATTGAGAAACTTCTGGTTTGTGCGCTCATCGAGGCGCGAAGTTGTGAACGGTTTCGTATCCTTTCACGCGAACTGAAGGACCCGGAACTGCAGGAATTTTATCATAAATTTATGGTCTCAGAAGCCGGACACTACCGGATGTTCCTGGATCTGGCGGAAGAATATGGTGGCAGGGACCGGGTCCGCGCACGTTGGCAGGAATACCTGGACCGCGAAGCGGAGATCATCCGGAACCTGGCTTTGCGGGGAGACCGAATGCACTAACTATTGGTAATGAACCGACCACCCTCAATCCTGCGCCTCGACGAACAGTTCAATGCCACCATGGACGAACTTGAAACGACCCGGGATCACTACTTTATCACCGGTCGGGCCGGCACGGGTAAATCTACATTATTGCGACTGTGGAAACGGAGTAGCAGTAAAAAAATGATCGTACTGGCACCGACGGGCTCAGCAGCGCTCCAGGTGGGTGGTCAGACCATCCATTCCTTTTTTATGTTTCCACCCCGTGTAATGCAGGGAGGAGATTTCAGGAAATTGAGAAACAGTCGGTTGATCCGATCCCTGGATGTAATCATTATCGATGAAATTTCCATGGTACGGGCAGATATGCTGGACAACATCGACCGGGCGCTCCGGATCAACCGGGAATCGCCGGAACCATTTGGCGGGGTACAAATGGTATTATTTGGAGATCTTTTTCAACTGCCACCCATCGTTTCCGATCCGGTCGAAAAGGAATATCTCGAGCAGCATTATGAATCCCCCTATTTTTTCTCTGCAAAGGTCTGGCAGCAAAGCGGAGATCTCATCGGGATCGAACTCACAAAAATTTACCGGCAGGAAGAACAATATTTCCTCAGATTACTGGAGGAGATCCGGAACAACGATGCGGACCCACACACACTGGAATCGATCAATGAACGGTATCAACCCGGTCCAGAACTGCCTCCTCATACAATAACCATTTGCGCCCGGCGCTACCTGGCCAATGCCATCAATCTCAAAAGATTGAACGAACTCCCGGGGACCACGCAGATATTTTTAGCAACTGTCACGGGTAATTTTTCCCGTTCCGCCAGTCCCGCTCCACCTGAACTCATGCTCAGGATTGGTGCCCAGGTGATGTTTGTTCGCAATGACCCTTTAAAACAATACGTCAACGGCAGCCTGGGGGAAGTCACCTCTATTGATTCGGACCACATCGAAGTGCAGTTGACCGGTTCAGCGGATACAACAATCCAGGTCCGTAAAGAAACCTGGGAGAACATCCGGTACACACTGGATAGCGACAATAAAATCACTTCTGAAGTCACCGGTACATTCGAACAATATCCCCTCAATCTGGCATGGGCCATCACCATCCACAAGAGCCAGGGCATGACCTTTGACCGGGTGGCTATCGATCTGGGAGGCGGCGCATTTGATTTTGGCCAAACCTACGTGGCATTGAGTCGATGTACGAGTCTCCAGGGAATTCATCTCCTCCGGCCACTTAGACAGGAAGACATACAAACTGATGAGCGAATTGTCCAGTTTTACCGGAAAATGTTTTAACTTTATCTCGCAACTAAAACATCAGCACTATGAGAGGTATCAATACCCGAAAAAGTAGAAAACAAAAGGAAAGTGCCAAAGCCAAAGGATTCCAAAAGAAATTTTATATCATTGTGGGAGTCATTACCATTTTACTGGTCGTATTGGTTTACCTGGCATACAGCCGATACTAATCCTTTAAATTTTACATATATCAGGAAATCGGAGTATAACATAGAACATCACTTCATTGGAACTCGCTATCCACAGCACGGGTACGCCCTTGGTACACGCTTTTGTAAGACTCCCCTGAAACAGGTAAAACTCATGGTCGATCCACTTCTTCCCACCACCATCCTCATTTTCTAATAAAATACATTATAAATCTACCGGCGAATGATCAAAGAAAGGATACTTACTCCTGTTCAGAAATTCATCAACATCGAAAGCTTTAGTGGATTATTGCTTTTAGTGGCATCGATCGTGGCTTTGATTTGGGCCAATTCACCGTTTGGGGACAGTTATTATGCGCTCTGGAATCAGGAAATCGGAATCAAAACCCCTCAATTTGAAATATATAAACCACTGATTCTTTGGATAAATGACGGCTTAATGGCGGTTTTCTTCTTTTTGATAGGACTTGAGGTGAAACGGGAAATACTGTTGGGAGAGTTGAACACTATGCGAAAACTCGCCTTTCCGCTGATCGGTGCCCTGGGTGGGATTTTGTTCCCGGTCACCATCTATCTCATTCTCAATCAAAACCCGGAAACCACACAAGGCTGGGGTATTCCAATGGCCACAGATATTGCGTTTGCTCTGGCCATCGTTAAAGTCCTGGGGGACAGAGTTCCACTCAGCCTGAAGGTTTTCCTCATCGCTTTTGCTATTGTAGATGACCTGGGAGCTGTCCTGGTCATCGCCTTGTTTTACAGCGCTGAAATCCAGTATAACTTCCTTCTAATAGCTTTAGTCCTGCTCACTTTTGTATATCTGCTTTCCAACCGGAAGCTGTATTCCAAATACCTCACTTTCCTGGTAGCGATTATTGTATGGATATTATTTTTGAAATCGGGCATCCACCCTACTATGGCGGGCGTACTGATGGCATTCGCTATACCGATCCGGCAAGGCACATCTACCATTAATTTTGTGGACCGATTGTGGCAGATTTCCGACAAATTCAAAAATTCCGACGAAATCGACCCGCCCATCCTTTCAGGGGAACAGTTGGAATACGTCAATGAATTGGAAAACTGGGTGGACTATTATCAGTCGCCGATTCAAAAACTGGAGAATAGACTACATGACTGGGTGGCATATATCATCATACCACTTTTTGCCCTGGCTAATGCGGGCGTGCGCTTTGTAGGGGACCAGCCACTTGATTTAGGACTGATAGTAACCATAGCTGTGGCCCTGATCATAGGAAAAAGTCTTGGGATTTCATTGTCTGTATTTCTGGCACAGCGATTGGGCATCGTAACTTTGTCCAGTGAGATAAATACCAGGCACATTATTGGTATTTCCTGTATTGCTGGAGTAGGTTTTACCATGTCCATTTTTATCGCCGGACTGGCCTTTCCCAGTGAGTCGGCCTATCTGGATTCTGCTAAAATCGGGGTACTGGCCGGATCCCTGGTCTCGGGTACCATCGGGTATCTCATTCTGAAATCCAACAGTGTCGTTACGGATTCCGTTTTATTGAATTCAAAATCTAAAAGCAATTGAACTGCAGGAATTTCGGATCAATGAATTCAAGAAGTCAAACAAAAGTACAGGAGTACGAGAGTTTTCTTCACGCTTATTATTAGATACTTCAACGTTTATCATTATTCTGGCGATCTTCTAACAGCGTCTACCAACTATGGGGACTTTCAGGACATTGGAATAGTACAGCATGAATTCATACACCACCTCCATCCCCAGCACCATAAAACCACACCTCCATCTGTGATGGACCATGCGCACCACGCACCAGGATCTGGGCGATATCGGCTGTGGCAGAAGGGCCTGCAATAAAGATCCCAAAACCGGTATCCGTCAACCGAATTTTATCATACGCCTCGTGCATATCGGAAATCAATCCAGATTGCGGCACCAGGGCGATCAGTTTCTGACCGAGAAACAGGTGATTTCGTTCCGGGACTTCTTTATCCGTTACAAATATGGCGCCATTTTCGGCAATCGCCAGACGGGCTTCTACCATCGTCACCTCCGGTTCTTCGGGCAATTCCTCCAAATGGAAACCGCGGATCAAATCCCTCACAACTCCCTCCGATTCAATATTATCCATTTCAGCCACGGCATCTGCCCGGGAGGTAAAAAACCGGGTGACCCCACCGATAGCATCCAGACAAAATGCAAAACGATCTTTCAGATCCGACCAGGAGTTCGACGATTCCCATTCCGGTGGCCGTTCTTCCTGAGGTGGCAAGTTGGCCCGGACGGATTGCAATATTTTCTCCCGGCTAGTCATGATTTTTTTTACTTTTTTGCTCTTTTAAATACCATTCCCGAAAACTTTCAGCAGGGGGTGCAGGCAATTCACGACCCCGGGTCCAATCCTTCACGGCCATTCGACCCAATCCGGGGAACCATCCCAGCATTCTCCTGGCCATTTTACCGGCAATCCGGTACCAACGTGGCCGGGACAATACCTGACTACCCAGTTTCATCGGAATGGCTTTTTTCCTATCCACATCTCCTTCTTCCACGATGACTTCCCGCCATTTCAGTAATTGCCCGTGGATATCGATTTTGACGGGACAGACTGCACTACAGGAACCGCACAAAGAGGATGCAAAAGGCAGATCATCGTATTCCTCAAAATTTCGGGCCGGTGCCACAATACTCCCGATCGGTCCTGGAACGGAATAGCCATAACTATGCCCCCCACCCGACCGAAACACCGGACAGGTGTTCATACAGGCGCCGCATCGAATACACTTCAACGCTTCCCAGAAATCTTCCATTCCCAGGTGTGCAGACCGACCGTTATCCACCAGGATCAAATGCATTTCACTCCCCTTGCGTGGCTGTTGATAGTGGCTTGTGTAGGTAGTGATCCGCTGACCGGTAGCGCTACGGGCCAGCAACCGGATAAAAACCCCCAGATCTTTTTGCCGTGGAATAAGTTTTTCGATGCCCATACAATGGATCTGGACCGGAGCCTTGTTCACACCGAGGTCCGCATTGCCTTCATTGGTACAAATTGTGATGGTCCCGGTTTCTGCCACACCAAAATTCACGCCGGTAATGGCGGCCTGTGCATTCATAAAATGTTTGCGCAGGTCACGGCGCGCGGAAAGCGTGAGATAGCGGGCATCAATGTTTCCGGCCTCTGTTTGTAATGTCTCGTGAAACAGCTCGGAAATTTCTTCCCGCGTCTTGTGCATGGCAGGTACCACGATATGGCTGGGTGGTTCATTCGCCAACTGGACAATCCGCTCACCAAGATCGGTATCATAAACTTCCATGCCTTGCGCTTCCAGAAAATGATTAAGGCCACATTCCTCCGTCAGCATGGATTTACTTTTTACGATGTACGGAACCTCATGCTGCTGTAAAATATCGTACACCGTCCGGTTCATTTCGGCTCCATCCACCGCCCAATGCACGTGAATACCATTCGCAATGGCATTTTTCTCAAACTCTTCCAGGTAGGAATCGAGATGGGTTAGCGTATGCTTTTTGATCTGGGAAGCTACTTCACGCAGACGCTCAAACTCCTCCACTTCCTGTACGGCACGATCACGTTTTTGGCGTAGGTAAAAACCGGCCTGGTGCTGCGCTTTAGGCGAAGTGGATTCATGAATGTAGCGATCGGCTGCCAATGGATGTTTCAATCGGTTCATGGCCATAGGTTTCCAACGAGTTCTGCGAGGTGAAGAAATCGGACATCATCTTTTCTTTTTCGCGCCACCCCCTCGAGGTGCATCAGACAGGAACTGTCCATCGAGACAATATACTCGGCACCGTGATCAACGTGGTCATCGATCCGCCGCTCCCCCATATCAATCGATACCGCGCTTTCAAATACCGAGAAGGTACCGCCAAAGCCACAGCATTCATCTACGTTTTCCAGTGGAACGATTTCCATTTCAGGGATGGCATCCAGGATAAATTGTATTTTGGAAAACCGGGGTACGACCAGTTCACTGGAGGTAGCGATGTGCAGGCCACGCAGAGCATGACAGGAATAGTGGAGACCGACCTTGTGGGGAAAAGGTTTCAATTTGGCGGGAAATTTCTTTTGTTCATATAAAAAACTAAATAGTTCCTGCACGTCCGGTTCGCCTGTCTGCGAGCCTACCTTCTCGTGATCTTTCAAGTGGTGCACACAGCTACCCGAAGGGCCTACGACAACATCGTAATCCGCAAACGCCTTCCTGAAATTCTGCGTCACACGCTGCCCTTCCTCTACGAATCCTGAATTGACCATTGGCTGTCCACAGCAGGTCTGATCCAGGGGATATTCCACATCGTATCCCAGATTTTCCAGGATCGACAAGGTTGCTTTCCCCACGTTGGGGAAAAACTGGTCGATATAACAGGGGATAAATAATCCGATTTTCATAGTCAGGTTCTAAGGAACACAATATAGGACTTCGATGCAAGTAATGGTCACTTTATTTCGCTCGAAATTGCCCATATTCCAATTTATCGCCCAATTTCGGACGTGAAGGTGGATAAAGTTGGATAGGGTTACATATCAATTGGGGTTTGATGATTAGATTTGCAAGTCAGAGCAGGATGACGGTCTGGGGATTGTGAAGCCGATTTTAATGGTAATGCCCTTCCACCGGCATTATCATACTCCTGCTTTTTCGATCGTCTCCAGCGTTTTGGCCAATCCGGTCTTTGCTACCTCAAGCAAATCCCGTTGGTAATATTCCGGATTGTACAATTCGAGGGAAATACATCCGTTGAATCCGGTAGCTTTCAGATCCTGCAAAATTTTGGGCAAGGGCAGGATACCGTCTCCCGGGAATACCCTGTCTTTATCCTTCATATTCTTCCGCGACATCCCTTTAGGTGCGTCGTTGAATTGAAAAATTGCGATGGCATTCCCCTGCAGCAATTTCAACCCTTCGAATCCGCCGCCACTGATATACATATGAAACACATCCGGAATAATCCGGGCCTCAGCATGATCAGCATCAGCCGCAATCCCCAGCGCCTGCCCCATGGTTTTCACGGGAAACATCTCGACGAATACCAGTGCCGGTTTGAGGTTGTAATCCTGAATACCGATATCGATCAATTTCCGGTAGCAATCCGCCACGAACCGGCGGTCGTAGTTATCCCCCACTTTATTGGGAATGGTCTGGACGTGCTCACAGCCGATCTCGGAAGCCATTCGCATCCGATTGCGCGTAGCAGGCAGCGATGCATCAAAGGCTTCCTTTGACTCCGGAAGACTTCCCCACAATCCGATCATACTGGGCACAAATAAACCGTGATCCCGGATATACTGGTTCATTTCTTTCAGATTGCCACCCGATTTTTCAAATTCTTCCAGATCACCATCCCAGGGTTCCACCGCATCGTATCCAGCTTTGATAGCTATATCTACTTTCTCCTTCAGTCCTTTGGCAGGCCGGATCGTGGCAAAATCCAGGCAGACGGGCCAGGGACTTCGACCGTTTTGATAGCGCCGGACGGAAGTTCGCTTTTGAGCAGATAAAATGGTAGCTCCTCCCGAAATGGCGGTTCCGGTCAGGATAGAGGATGATGTCAAAAAGTCTCTTCGCTTCATATCTTGTGGATGATATCGGTCCAAATCACCAAATATAGGGATTTTTTAATGATGAGTGGTCTGTGGTCATTAGGGGGATGTGGGTCATTGTGCTTCTCTGAAATGGATTTACCACATTCAATACCGACAAATGCCGTGTGCTCGAAGAACTCGGGTCAGGGTCGCAATGGAGATTAATTTTTAAAAAAATGTATCTTTGAGGCACCAAATAATATACGATGGTTTTTTAAACCAATTTTTTCAAGCAATCTTTAACCATAGCGAACTTAGAATGCCCCACACCATTCAGTTCTTAATTTCACCATTAAATTAATAGGAATGATTACACAAACTCACGCTGTAAAGCGATCTCTACCGGTCAGGAAAACATTTTTTCTCACCCTTTTATTGATGTGGATTACCGCTCTGAATCTTCCGGCACAAGCACCCAAATCGGATAAAGAAACTACTCAGGATTCCACCAAAACCGAACAGGATTCCACAAAACAAAAAGAAAAATCCTTCAGGGATTTCATCACAGATGAAGCGATCACGTCCGCAGGGATGTTCACGGTCCACAAGGTAAAAGACAAATATTATTTTGAATTGCCCGATTCCATCTTTCAACGGGATATCATTGCAGTCACCAGGGAAGCAAAAACACCAACCGGAGCAGGTTATG
>CBFGVZ010000063.1:0-17365 GCA_965652315.1 uncultured Saprospiraceae bacterium
TATCCCGGATTAAGCGCTCCTCTACGATTCAAACGGTTCAAAGTCCAGCACGATGGAATTCATACAAAATCGTTTATAGGTCGGCGGTGGTCCATCATCAAATATATGTCCCAGATGAGAATCACAGCGGGCACACTCCACCTCGATTCGTTGCATATTGAGAGAATTATCCGGCTTATATACTACACTATTGGGCCGGACGGGCTCGAAAAAACTGGGCCAGCCACACTGACTTGAAAATTTGGCATCGGAAAGAAAGAGCTTATTTCCACATACAGCACAGTAATAGGTTCCTTTGGCATCCGCATCCCAATATTGCCCGGTAAAGGCCCGTTCGGTGGCTTCCTCCCTTGCTACAGCATACATATCCGGTGGTAATATTTTCTTCCATTCCCGGTCTGACACCTCCAGGTGACTGGTGTCCGTTCGGGAATAATAGGGGTTCTTGCCATTCTGATCCTCATTACCCGATTGGACAGGACCGTTACAAAGGGCTACAAATGATGCAACTATTAATATCAGGGCAGTCTTCATCTTAAAGCTGTTTTAATTTGTCCTTAAACACTTTTTTAAACTTCTCTACCTTGGGTTGAATGACATAACGGCAGTAGGGTTGGTTGGGGTTGTTAGCATAATAATTCTGATGGTAATCCTCCGCTATATAAAATTTCGTAAAAGGATTGACCTCTGTCACGATATCGGATGGATAAGCTTCTTCTTCGTTCAACTGCCGGATATATTTCTCAGCCAGTTCTTTTTGTTGATTGTTATGATAAAAAATGGCCGATCGGTACTGGGTTCCGATGTCATTACCTTGTCGATTGAGTTGTGTGGGGTCGTGGGCTACAAAGAAGGCCGCGAGCAGTTCGTCGAAAGTTATGATCTCAGGATCGAAGTAAATGTTACAGGCTTCAGCGTGGCCGGTATTCCCAGATACTACTTGTTTGTAGGTCGGATTTTTTTTATGCCCCCCCGTAAATCCGGACTCTACGTGCATTACACCTTTCAATTGCTTGAATTGTTCTTCCACGCACCAAAAACATCCTGCAGCAAAAGTAGCAGTATCCACTTCCCCATTAAATTCAAATGATACAGGTGCTACCTCGGCCGTTGATTCATTTGGCTGGCCACACGCCATCATCAGAGTCAGGCCAAATAAAGCGGGGATCAAATATTTGAATATACCAGTCATACTTTTATATTTTTATAGAACGATCTGTGCATCGCGAGCTGAAACGTACCTCGCTATTCTAACGCCTATCTTAATGAAATAGGTCACTTTAATCCGGAAAATTTGTAAAATCACTGTGTTTGCAGATCAGAAAACCACCTGTAACGCTCTTTATTCCGGGATTCAACGGGACCAAACCGCGAGTTCGTAGCCGTCCGGATCGGTAAACTGGAAACGTCTCCCACCCGGAAATGGGAAAATATCTTTAACGATTGTTCCGCCGGCCCGGATCACTTTATCCCGGGTGGCTTCCAGTTCATCTGAATAAAGGACAATCAAAATGCTTCCCCGTACTGGTTGGCCTGTAGTAAATCCCCCGTCGACATATACGCCTTCAAATGCGGTATATTCTGGTCCGTAATCAGTGAATTTCCAACTAAAACTTTCGCTATAAAATTTTTTTGCACGACTCAGATCTTGAGTTAAAAACTCTACATATTGGATTTGTTCGTGTGGCAGTCTGTTTTGTTCCATGTTTCGAATTTACTATTTTTCAAAATATAAAACAGCTTTTCCTTCAACCTTGCTTGTGTCAGAAAGTCAGGCTTCCGGTAGGTTCTACACCATAGGTTTACCTTGCGATAAAACTCAACTGTCGGTTAAGCTAACCCGAATTTTTCATCACTAAGTCTTAGATGTTGGACTTCGTGACCACTTTCATCACGCCGTTCATCAACCGCCAATGGCCCGGAAAGGTGCAAATGAATGGATAATCTCCTGGCTCTTCCGGTGCTATAAACCGCAAAGTTGTAGATTCCTCCGGATTGATCAACCGGGTATAATTCAGAACTTCCGGCAAATCGGGCACGTAGTGCTTTTCCGCACCATCCGGCTGCATCGCCATCTGATCGGAAGCTTTCCCTACTTTTTCCAGTGAGCCTGGAGTGCAGATGAGTAGATTATGCTGCATGAAGTCATTGTTCACAAAAGTGATTTCGACCGGATGACCAGCTTCCACTACAAACTCGGAGATATCGTATTTCATTTCGTTCTGGATCACACCAATTTTGATTTCCTGAACGTCTCCCGCTGAAGCGATGACTTCATCAGCCAGATCTTCTGCAGAATCATCCCAGTAACTATTGAGAAATCGCTGGGTCCATGTCAGTGCTTGTTCATCCTCTGTCTGGATCGGAACATACGCACCCTGACGCTGCACAAATGACTTAATGAAGACCTTGCGATGCTGTGCAGAGGCAATGTGTAAAGCCTGCCCCAGCCAGGGGTCACTGGTTTTGAATTTGTCCTGGCTGAGAAGATACAATGCGCTTCCCAGTTCATCACTGGGTTCCCACGTAGAGACTTCCAAAAGGGCTGCCACCTGCACCACAGGATCCTGATCGTTCCAAATCTCTGCTTCCTGCATACGGGTTTTTCCTTCGGGTAATCCGGATAATATCCGGATGGCTGCCTTCCGAACCGCGGGGACCTCATGGTCCAGCGCCTCGGCAACTGCATCCAGCGCCTCCGGATGATTCCCGTCGATCAATCCAAGCCCATCCAAAGACCACATTGCATGTAACGCAGCTGGTGCATTCCCGGTAGCATCCACTTCCGCCGAAGAAACCAACTGAATTAAATCCTCAGCCAGATCGGTTTCCCCCCGTTCCACCAGCAATCTCTGTGCAGTCATCCGCCAGAAGAGGTTGGGATGCTTCAATGTGTTTACCAATTCATCCGGGTTTTCCGGGTCAAGTGTTGGCAGGGCTTGCGACTCATAGCCATCTGGTACGATGCGCCAGATCCGGCCGTGTTCCCGATCCCGAAGTGGATTAATATAGGCATTGCCATCGCCCGTTTCTGCCTGGTAGCCCCCGAAATCTGGTTCAGGTGTCGGATTGTGTTGTACGATAAAATTGTACCAGTCCGCAATCCAAACGTTTCCATCAGGACCTACTTTCGCTTCTACAGGAGCGAACCATTCGTCCGCTCCGGCCACGATGTTGCCACCATCTTTTTCGGTGAACCCACCTCCTTCAGGAACGATCTGGGCCCAATGTACCAGATGCCCGGTGGGTTCGGCTACCAAAGCATGCCCCGTCCAGTATTTCTCCGGGTAGGTCCGGGCGGTGTAAAAATGGTGACCTGATGCTGCGGTATATCCTCCGAATACATCGACTTGCCGAACGTGGTCAGTTACCGCTCGCATGGGATAATGGCCATCTATTTTCATACTGCCCCGGTTGGGCAAACCTTTCACGTCCTCGAAATAAGAATTGGGAATGCCCATGTAAACGCTATGTGTATTATTTGCGGTGGATGCAAACACCTCACCAGTTTCAGTGAAGCCCAGTCCCCAGGTATTGTTACTGGTATTTCCCATTTTGGAAAAATGCCCATAGTCCCGGTCAAATCTGTAAATACCCTGGCGAAGTTGGAATTCTTCGCCCCCAATCGTGCCCCTGAAACCGGAATAACCCACTACACCCCAAATGTAATTATCCATGCCGTACTGCAGATTGGATGGTCCGGCGTGGGTGTCGAAAGTTCCCCAGCCTTCCATGATTACTTCACGGACATCCGCCACATCATCGCCATCGGTATCGGCCAGGAAAATAAATTCCGGAGCCTGTGAAATAAGAATTCCGCCATTTACAAAAACCAGGCTGGTAGGTATATTGAGGTTTTCGGCGAAAATGGTAAACTTATCCGCCCGACCATCTCCGTCTGTGTCTTCGCAAATTTTGATCCGGTCATCTCCCTCGCTTTTGTCTTCCCGGACAGTATTGGGGTAATCCACGGTCTCGATCACCCAGAGTCTGCCTTTTTCATCCCAGGCCATGGACACGGGATTGATGATATCAGGTTCTGATGCGAACAATTCCAGATGAAAGCCAACCGGTACCTGGATCAGTTTTCGGGACTCTTCCGGCGTGAAAGGTTCCTGGTATTGGGGCCAGGGATCTCGTTTTTCATAGTTGGGAATATTGGCCGTATCGTGGTACACGAATTTTGGCAGACTATCTCTGAATTGAGCCCACAGGTTATGTGCATGATCTCCTACTGCCCACAGAATTCCATTTTTCAGAAGGTTTAGGAATCCCGGATTGTTCCAGGTCCTTTCGTCGTGACCAAAAGCGGTGTAAAATACACGGCCACGCCCTTCTTCTTTGACCCAGGTCCAGGGTTCACGGTGATCCCCCTCTACCCGTTCCATCAGGATGTGGATATCGTCCGCTATTTTAGTATGTACATATGTTTCGTCCCAGGTGGAGAATGGGGTGATACCGATCATGATGGGATGGTCCGGATCAGTAATTTGGGCAGTAAAAGTTCCTGTATCGTGAGACATAAACTGTCCTCCGATCATGTCCACCACTTCATCCGAATTTCGGAAACAATAACTGGCACAATGTATGGGAATGAATCCCTTACCGCTTCGCACATAGTCCAGAAGTGCTGTTTCCTGAGCAGCGGTAATAGAATCGTGATTGGCATAAAGGATCACCCCATCGTAGAGGGACAAGTTGTCCAGGGTGAGGTCGTCCGGGTCTTCGGTATAAGTGATCTGGATGCCTTCCCGGGTCCATTTACGCATCAGGATGGGCGCATATTCATAGGAATTGTGGTGTCGGCTGTCGTGGCCAAGGAACAAAATCTGGAGTGGGGCAGGCGTGGTATCAAGGGCGGTATTATCAGTTTGGCAGCTCATCAGCAGAGCAATTGCCAGAATCAGGAAATACTTCATAGTATTTGGTAATATTTGAAAAAAGATGATAATATTACAAATTATTAACAAAAGTAGGGTGAAATCTTAAAAAATATTGTGTGACTTCCCTGGTAAAAGACATAAAAGATTTCGACTAACCTGCTCCTTGTGGAGTAGAGGATTCCGGAAAATTTAAAATTTATGCAGAAAGTGCCAGCCACCGCTACTTCCACTCAAAATCACCTGCCTTCACTGACCAGTCATTACCGAAAAATCCTGCACATTTAACAGCCTTGTTACCCTCTGTAAATACGGTCTTGTCAAACAGGAGAAAGTCAGGAAACGTCGTTCCATTCTCCAGGTAGTGGTTGTCATAAGCAGCTTTCATCCCCGGACTTCCAGTAGCTGAAACCACCCCTACGCTCGCCACCTCGCTGTCCGGACGCGGATATATAAAATAAGTGCCCCACTGAGCACCCTGAACGGAGACATCCCCTATTTCGATTTTACCATCAGACACCTGAACAGGACATTCTGCCAGGAGCGTCGACCACGCCTGGTTATTATCTTTGTTGCCATACAATACCACGTTCCGATCCTTATACATTGCCGGATTAAAATCTACATCCCGAATGACCGTAATACTTCCATTGGCACGATACCAGAACTTATTGGCGTCAAATGAAGCCCGGTTGAAATACCAGGTATTTTCTTCTGCACTACCTCCGGTGGCATATACGAGCACCACTCCATTGTTGAAGGCATCCTTGAATCCACCGTAGCGATGTGGCCCCTTTTCATCTTTGGAGATGGGAGCTGTAAGTTGCCAGGTCCCATTTGTCTTGCGCAGGTACACATCATCTTTCGGATCGGAAATGTGCAGTACCTGTCCATCGGCTACCCAACCACGGGGCAGATCTCCCAGCGCATCGATTTCGATGTGGAGTAATTCCACGTTGCTTGTGGTAAGACGCAGGCTGTCCCCCCGTACCACATTGATGTGACTGATCTCCCAGAATTGCTCTTGTTGTTGGATGGTTGCAAAATGTGAAGTCGAGGAGATCCCCGGTGAGGCGGTGTAAAACTCAAATTCGTCGATCTTGTCTGATAAAGGAATGGTCCGGCGTTTGAAAAACTCAAAAATCGGTGGCCAGTCTACGCTATGGTCCCCGTACCAATGTGTACCATTTGGATATTCGTAATAGACAAAATCGGGATGGAAAGTTCCCAGTCGCTCACGCATATCACGCGCCAGGAAGGTGGGCACCACATTGTCCTTTTCTCCATGCAAAATATACACGCCTACCTGCAGATAATTCCGGATGAGTTTCAGTGTCCTGGAAGGATTACCTGCCCGGCGAATCAATTTTTCCACAGGGGTATAGACCGGATCCAGTAACATCCTTTCAATGGTTTTTGGGGAAAGTCCCCATCTCGCCAGAGATTCCGGCGAACTTTCCAATTGCCTTCGGATAAAACTATTTCGGTATTCCAGTAAATCGGGGTATCCGGCGCAAGGCGCGATAGCTGCAAAAAGACCTGGATAAGTAGCTCCCAGGTACCAGGTCCCGTGACCACCCATGGAATGACCTGTCAGATAAATTTTCTGTGGATGGGGTTGATATATCCGTTTGGCTTCAGCCAGCACTTCAAGGGCATCAAGCCGTCCCCAGTCCTCCCAGGCAAAACCAAATGGACGACGATTGGTGGGAGCTACGAGATAACCCCAATCTTTTTTATCGTACGCATTGGCCTGATTCACCGCTTCCACCGATGCCCCGTGAACAGAAAGAAACAAGGCCTGACTATCCTGATCGGGATGGGTGCTGGGTGCTACACTGAAATACTGCACGCTGTTATCGATCTGACTGATAAAAGTCCTTTTGTGATGTTTGGTATTGGAGCGAACCTGTAAGGTCGTCACTATGGTGGAAACTACCTGGCCTTTACCGTCCTGCAGTTCCACCACCATTTCGATTTCTCCTTCGGCCAATTGAGGGTGAAAGGGTATTTTAAATGGGACCTTTTGCACCTGAAAGCGGGCAATGTTTCTAATATTCGATGTGGATACCATCCCATTCAACCGGGAATGGATGGTAAAATTCCGGGCTGGTGTACCGGATGAATTAATCAGCCGGATGGCTCCAGTATATGGCTGATCCGGTTCTTCAATCAGCAGATCCGGAATCAGCAGATCGCGGGAGGTCAACATAACGGGGCTGGAAGGTCTGATCAGGCGGGCGCGCATTCGTGGAAATCGTCCGGGAGTCAGTATGAATGTATTGGTGCCTTTTTGTATTTGGACTGGAATCAGATTCCATCCAAAATCATAATGATCGCCTTCCTGGGGTAGTCCGTTGATCAACACCTGCGTATGTCCCGATCCTTCAAACAACAAAACTTCATCTCGGGGTGATTCATATTCCAAATACAAGTATCCATTTCGTAAAATCCGATCACTGAAAGTATGTGTACTGTCTGTGGTCAATGCCCTCCATCGCATTTCCTCACCGAGATAATTGACCCCGAACAATTCATTTTCCTCAACCGTCTTCCCCGGATGGTAAAGAAATTCCTTAAATACCGGATGCCCCGGAAAAGTCTCAGACCGGTCTCCGAGTCGATTCACTTCCAGCACCAACCCTTCGTCGAATATGTGAACCAGACTGCCTTCGCTGATGTCATCGATCTTTTCCTTTCCAAAATACTCTACGATATTTCCCGTCCGCTCCTGTCCGTAAACCGTCTTTGGTTGTCCGAAAAGCAATATGAGTAAACCAGTCGAAAGGTAGATTGAAAATTTGTACATAGATTTCATTTTGATCGCCAAAAATGCTGTACTCTGCAACTGCCAAATTCCAAATAAAGCGTGCTGTTCATCCATGTATACCTATGACAACCGCCTCTGTCCATTACTAATCTTCAACGATGATTTCATCCACAAAAATAAAAACCCCCTGATCCGGAATGTCCGGGGGAATGGCTTCTACTTTAAGGAAACGTGTTTTCTTGGGTGGAAAGGTTATTGTGAAAGTACTGTCTTTAGTTTTGGAATCGTAGCGTATCTCTTGATTGAAAATATCGTCAAAAGCGATTTCGTTGAAACTTCTGCCATTTTCGGATATAGACAGACGAATTTGATCCGGGAAATAGATTCCAGAGCCCTGATCTTCGATGGAAGAAAACCCTACCGATTGGATGAGCGAATCGGGGGCGAGGTCTATGATGGCCTCCAGCGGTTTGTTCAGCAATCCCAACCATCGGCCATTGCCCCAATTATTTCCTCCAAACCGCCCATCGACCAGAGTGCTTCCCCCTTCTGCCGAATAACGACCATAGGGGCGGGTTCCCAGCGTTACTTCCTTGCCGAGCGCCCGGTGAACGATGACTTTTTTGGTCTCCGGCAAGACCAGTTCTTCTCCGTCTTGCCAGGCAGAAGCGCGAATTGTTGTGGTTTCGGTCACCCTAAATGGACCGGTATAAGGGTTCCCGGAATCGGGATTGGGATCTGTTCCGTCAGTAGTATAATAGAGTTCTACTGGAATTTCCGGCTGTAGGCTGACTAGCAGACCGATACTATCGGGCTGATGCGTTACCTCAATCATTGGACGAAATACACTTCGGGCATAATTAATGTCATGATAATCGTAATAATCCAGTATACGGGGCAATTTCTTTTTGAACTTCTCCAGATCCTTTTGTTCCCGAGGGGTCCAGGCTGACTCTGCCAACGCGGCAATCCTGGGAAAAACCATGTATTCCGCATGATCCGGGTCGGGGATATATTCCGTCCATAGATTAGCCTGAATCCCCAGGACTTGATTACCGAATTGATCATCCAGGGGTGGTGGTACCGGATCATATTCATAGACCTGGGTCAGTGTCGAAAGCCCCCCAAAAGCAGGAGGCTCGTGCTGGCTGGCGCTTTGATAATGATCAAAATAATATCTGTTTCCGGTTGTCAGTACTGTTTGATGCCCCTGTCTGAGTATATTTTCTACACCATCAGGCCCGCCCCAGTACATAATCGTGGCAGATGAACTGAGGTTACCTTCCAGGATTTCATGCCACCCCAGCAATTTACGGCCATGATCCCGCAGGAATCGATCAAAATGGTTAATGAAATGACTTTGAACTTCTTTGGGGGAATAGTTGTACTGATTCATCAATGCTTTGTCCCGAACACAATTTTTCCAGTTTTCCTTATTGACTTCATCCCCTCCAATGTGGATGTACTCGGAAGGGAACATATCCATGACTTCTGTCAACACATCTTCCAGCAAGTCGTAGGAAGGCTTCAGGTTGGCGCAGTAAACCCCATTGTTGGGAAGGGGGGTGCCTTCTTCGTCGATACAACGCAAATCCGGAAAACACTGCAATACTACTTTAGAGTGGCCCGGTAATTCTATCTCGGGAATGATCGTAATCTGCTTCTCCGAGGCATACTCGACCACTTCTCTGATTTCCTCCTGGGTGTAGTACCCACCATACCGAGGCCGGGAATCTCCTTCCCGCCAAATTTCAAAATCCTCCCAGGGCATTTTTCCATCCTTTTCTACCCGCCAGGCGCCCAGATCGGTGAGTTCCGGATGGGACATAATTTCGATCCGCCAGCCTACCCCATCAACCAGATGCCAGTGAAATACATTGAGCTTGTGGTAGGATAGCATGTCGATGTATTTTTTGACGAATTCCACGGGCATAAAATGGCGGGACACATCCAGGTGCATGCCTCGCCAGTCGAATCTAGGGTAATCCCGGATATTCAGCGTGGGCAAAGCACTTTTGTTGACCTCATCTGGGTCCGCAGGGAGAATTTGGCGCAGGGTCTGGACGCCATTCCACCAGCCGGGGGCGCCGTGTGCTCTTATCAAAATACGCTGAGTCTGAATCTCCAAAGTGTAACCCTGATCCGGCAGCGTCGAATCAGTAGCGTGTAACAGAGAGATTCCGCTGAGATTGATCAGCGTTGAATCCACCATTTCAATATCGTAATCCTTGTCCAGGGAGGAGAGCAGGAGCTCAGCCGGTGGATACATCGAAGAATCTGTAATGTAAATAATGGAATGGTCATCCACTACAAAAGGATAAGCCCCTGTCGTATCGATCGAGACCGGCTCGGGTATAATGGCGACTGGTTGTACTACATAATCACTCTGACAGGAAAAAGATATCCATAGAACAAATAGCAGACTTCCAAATGGATAAAGTCCGGAGAGTAGATTGAAATTTATCTCTCGGATCCGATTATTTTGACAAAATATCCTGTGTTTTTCAGGTTGCTTCATTTGGATATTTGTTTTGATCACTTACCACTATTCAGCATAAAATAGGGTATTTATCCCATACGGCGCATCCAAGATAGTGAAAATGCAATTGTTTGTGAATATCCGAAAATTGCCCGTTTATTTATAATTGTGAATCACCTACTTCCTGTACTGGGCCTTTTCAGTCTATTTGGGTGAGTAGCGTCCACATGAGAATGGCATCCGCTGTGCCATCCATAGTGGGTTCATTCGTGGAATAATCACCGATGTCATCATGGTAGGTGACAAAATCATTCTGGAAATCTATAAATTCATCCGGATCGTGGAGTGTCAGTCCCAGCAGACTATCAAAAATAGACCGGTATACGGGTCCATCCACCAGCCCTCCGGCGGGGGTATCCTGGATCAGGGCGGTAGAAGGCAGATGGACATCATAAGGGGTTTCACCTTCTGCCGGGATGCCGGTAAACATGGAAGTTCCCCAGGGATTGCGTCCGAACAGCCAGTCCCTGTGCAGAATCATTCCGGAATGAAAGCGGTGATCGCCCGTCATTTTCTCATACAATGCAATCTGGGTTACAAAATTGACCAGTAAATTATTGGAACACCATATAAACGGTATTCCGATTTCATAGGCATTAGTAGCCGCCCTGGTCAGCACATTTTCAATATTAATCCGGTACCAGTGGGCCAGACTGTCCCTGAAAGATCCGGGGGCTACGCCAAACAAAGCATAGTGGCCCATATTCATAAAGGGATACTTCTGGTAATGGTCCATGGTATCGCGCATCATCCAGCCATCAGGGCCAATCATACGGGCGTATTGCATGGCTTTGTCCAGATAATCCGGTTCTCCGGTGAGATTGTAGAGTTCCGCAGCCCCCCATTCCATATCATCATGCCACGAATCCTCATTGTATCTGTAAGGTGCACCATAGGAATTGCCTTGTTGAAATCCCGGGTTCTTTTCACCCATTTCAAAAAGCTCAATAGCCGCTTGACGACATTGAGCTGAAAATCCCGGATCGGTCTTTTCAAAAACCGCTGCACCCATGGCCAATGCAGCGGCACAGCGTCCGGCCAGATTGCTGATACCGGTTGAGGCGCTCTGCCATTTATTGAGTCCCTGGGGCTGTCCATTTGCAAAGTATGCAGGTCGGTAGGAATTCGGCCCCCATCCGTAATCGGCGTTGTCATCATCGGGAAATTTAAATCCTCGGTGGTCACGGTCATCTGCGATCTGATGGATGAGCCAGTCCTGGCGCGGATGCAATTTCAGGATCCAGTCCAGACCCCATTTGGCTTCATCAAGGATGTCGGGAATTCCGTTTGGAAATCGATGACCCAGATGATCGACCAGATCGTCAAAGCGCTCCGGCGATATCTGGTACGCAAGCAACATCCGGGCCGTAGCATTGGAACCGGTGATCAAATATTTCAATTGATCTCCGGCGTCATGCCAGCCTCCGGTAAAATCATAAAAAACGGAATCTTCTACCGGTCCATAGAACAGCTTACCATCCTGTTGATGACAGACCACATCAAAATAGGGGTTGTAGCCACATCGCTGTTGACGCATAAATGCCAGTAGATCGTTGGTGTATGACTGGTACGGATTATCCGATACTGTAAATGTGAACACGGATTGGTCCCGGTAAGAAATCCGGTATATGCCTGGTTTGTTCAGCGCTGATGCATCCAATTTGTATTGGTGCCGGTATTTCCCCCACAATCCGGTTTTGACTGCTTCCGGCGTAAGCTCAATGTTCCCGGCCATATGATCAGCCTCCACGGTAAATGGGGCGGTCAGTGATTGGTCCGCCATTACCAAAAGTGATTTCTGCTCATCCGGATAAAAGCCCATTTGATTGTGGCGGATAAATATTTCCTGACCTGAAAGTTGTATCGTTCCGGCCATACAAAGGACCATTGCGGAATAAAAAATCAATCGGAATTGGGGGCAGCAGAATATTTTCATGACTCTTATTTTACTATGAACCTTTAAAATATACATTCCTATTGAAAAAAGAACGAAAAGCACCATCGTATCGTTATAAAATCCTGAGCGGTCCGGAAGAACTTGAGCTTTTTCAATAACATCTAATGGAGTAATATGGGATTTTTATTAACTGGAATCGGCCTGATGTTTGGTTCACCTTTTGGTGTCATCATTTTTGGTGCCGGTATAATCGTAGGTTATTTGTTATCCGAGAACCAACGGAACAATCAGAAAGAACTGGACCAGGCTTACGACGAATTGAATGAGATGCTTCTGGAACGGGAAGGACGAATTGACAAACTGGAGGAATATATTGATCAGCTTCACCGCAGACAGGAACAACAAATTACTTCCGCGCAAATCTCCTCACCAACTACAGACAAACCAGATGATCTGACCAAAATAGAGGGCATCGGTCCCAAAACGGCGGCCTTACTTCAAAAACACGGGATCACTACCTATCACGATCTTGCGGGCATTTCGATGGAAAAACTGGAGGGCATCCTGACCGCGGGAGGTGGTGCTTTTCTGCGCCACGGTCACGAAACCTGGGCCGGTCAGGCCCAATTGGCTGCCAAAGGAGACTGGAAAGCGTTGAAGGCGTGGCAGGAAAGTTAGGAAAAAGGCAGGGATTGAAAGCCATTCGATAGTTAAGCGGATTAATATTTCTGGCTCTTGTCCTTGCCTTCCAATACATTTTGTCGAAGCCAATCGATCTGTATCTGGTAATATCCATCGGCTTTTTCACCAGCCCGCATCAACCGGCCTTCTACCTCGCGCACTGCACCAGTTTCAGATTTATTCATGGCGTGATTGGCATGCGGGAAAGTATAGATGGTCAGGGACGCATCCGGATTTTTCCCAATCGTGGATTCATAAAGTTTTTTGGTTTTTCGCCAGTTCACATGGCGGTCTTTTTCACCAAACAGAGCCAGTACCTGTATTTCCAATCCGCTGAGCATCTCTTCAAAGCCAGGCACCATCATCATACTGAGCGTCTCCGGATCGAAGTTATACTGGTCTTTCACTTCCATAAAAGCCGCCTGCTCCGCATTGTATTCTGCTCTGGACATACTCAAGTCCCCGGCAAAATAAGCCACAGAAGTATCTTTTCGGATGTGAGTGGTAGCATTCAGATATGAGTCATAATTTCCTCCGTTCATAAAAATCTTTTTGCCCCGAATCCATTCCTCCATCAAAATCCGTGTTGCTCCAATGCTGTGTCCATCCAGCGGTAAATTGGATTCCAGCAAATAATATTTTTGCATCTCCCCGGGTACGCCCGCCACGGAAATCCAAAACGCTATCTCCGGGTCCCGGGACAAAGCAATGGGTGCCACCCAACCGCCCCGGCTGGTCCCCCAAAGTCCTACATGTTGATGTCCCGGTATATGGTGGGATCGCAGGTAAGCCAGGGCGTCCAATATTTCCTGAGCACTTTTTTCCACGGGCTGATTTTGATCAAAGCTTCCTTCGCTTCGTCCATTCCCGGGCTTGTCCCACAAAACGCAGCTTATTCCCTGCGCTGTAAACCGGCTCCGCAGATCGATGTATCGGTTTTCCTGCCGGATATCAGTCGGACCGGAACCGTGGACAAAGAGGATCATCGCTTTGGCATCCTGCTCTACTGGCAAGTCGATAATCCCGGATAAGGTTTGGTTTCCTGAAGTGAACTCGAAGTCTTTGGTGATCATTTTGTTTGCCTGTTCCTGAGTACTTCCGCACGCGATCAGCGTGAGATGAGTGGTCAGGATAAGGATGATATGGAGGATTGTTTGCACAACTGATCTTTAATCAATGAGTTAAAGTGAGCAAGATCGCATTGTCGGTGGTTTTAAAACGGGATCACCCGGATTCCAAATGTGATCGGATTCACCGTATAGCCATTATCTTTTTCTGGCTTAAACAATTCATTGAGACCGTATGTGCCATAGAAGGTCACAGGACCATAGCCAATCTGCGCCAGCACGCCATATTGGAAATTTTCCAGGTTGTATTTTCCTTTGATCTTATTTTTGCTGTTGTTGGTTTTCTGGGAGGTTTTACCGCCCAAAAGCACATTTCCGTACACACCGGCATTGAGGTGAAAACTTTTGCTTTTGCGATAGGGATTCGTTTCGATATTGAGCATCACGGGCAGATGCAGATAAGCGGCTCGGAGGTGATTTTTCTTATACGATACCGAGTTATCGGTCGGCATCGTGAATACCACATCGGGACTGGCCGGAACGAGGGTGGCCGGATTGGCAAATCCATAAAAATTGAATGAAAAACCTGCTCCGTACACCAGATTCAGATGGTGACGAATGATGTTGATCCGTTGATTGACCAGGTGGAGGTTCCAGCTCACGCTATTGATAATATCCGGTTCCATCGGATTGATCCCGTCGATTTCAGGAAGTGGATCCTTGGCAATGTAACTGGAAAAACCCAGATCAACCAGGAACCAGCGAGTCTTGACATTGCTCAGCTTGTCTTTCTTTTTATTGAAGGAAATATCCAGGCCATCCAGGATTTCCCCCAGGGACTCATCAGAATCTGTCCGGATATCTACATCCTCTTCTTCACTGCGTTCTTTCCGTTCTTTTTCTTCCTGCTCCCGCTTTTCTTCATTGAGCTCTTCCTCCAGCTCCCGGTCCAGTTCTTCCAGCTCCCGTTCCAGTTCCTCCATGGCTTCTTTGATTTCCCGGGTCACTTCTTCCTCTACCTGTTTAGAAGTTTTCTCTCCCAGTTTTTCAAGCAGGACCTGGAGTTTCAAAGCCATAGCTTCTATTTCTTTTTCAGCGGTTTCTATTTCGGCTTCCAGGCTATCAGTAGACGAGCGGGAAGTGGTATCCTGGCTATATGCCGAAACGATTCCGGCGAAAAGGATGGCTGTCAGGATGGTGCAAATTATTTTCCAGTTTCTCATGTTGATTGATTAATTCTTGTTTAAAAATTCGGGTAATAGTTTGTTTTTGAAGTTCGCTAAACTCAAATCACCCCATGTTTCAGACAGAAATTGCCCGGGGATATGAATCTCAAATGTATTGTTACTCTTTTCGGACAGGGAAGACCGTGCTTTTACCTGCAGTGAATGTGGGGATATCACCATATTGTTTTTGCTGGGTAGAAAAGCTACTGTTTCCTCCGTGACGCTACGTGAGGTCACGTGGAAAGGTTCAGGCAATTCCACCGGGTTGGTTTCAATTTCCGAAGTTTCTGCGGCCAACAATTCTGGAGTCCTTACCGGACTGGTCTGTATATTATCGGTGGCCGAATGCTCAGCTTCCTGAGCAATACTGTTTGTTTTTTCGGGTTGTTCGGACCCAAAAGTCAATGCCGGGGAACGGTCGTCGGTATGATCCGTCTGACCTGAAACATTTCCCTTGTGGGCCATGACGTTTGTTTCAGGATGTTCCTCCGGCACTGGTGTTTTGGTAGCTGGTAGGTTAATAGTTTCGGTTTCATTTAGGGTGGAAGAAGGTTGGCTGTCGGTGATAGTGATTCCGTCAGGGTGATCCGTGGTATTCCATAGCATGTACAAGCCAGCGGTCGCCAATAGGATTACTGCTGCGGCGGCGGCCACCCGACTGACCAGTCTAAATGGTATGATTTTACCACCTTTCCGGCGATACAGAGCATCCTTATTGGGGTATTCAATGTCTGCCGGAATCAGTACGATCTCGCTCAATCCTTCCATTTCTTCTTTTATTTCCGGGTGTTCGTCCAGGAATTTTCTGAAGGCCTTTTCCTCCCGTTGTCCCAGGCTTCCTTCCAGAAAGTCCAGGGCATAAGCTTCATAATTCTCAATCGTGATCTTCATTTTACCTGATATTTTGTGTAATTCAACTCTTGTAATTTTTCCTTCAACTTCTTCCGGCTTCTAAATAAAGTAGTTTTCACATTGGACATCGTCATGCCCGTCAGTTCACATAGTTCCTCGTACGAGTACCCTTCATAATCCCGGAGCAGGATCAGATTTTTCTGTTCATCGGTCAGTACGGTCAGTGCCTCCCGGATCAGATCCTTTTCCTCTACCGAGTTTTGAAATTCGGTGGTTCGTTCGGTTTGGGCGTTTCGGTATTCCCGGTTTCGTTTCACCTTGCGGTATTCATCGATCATTGACCGGTAGGCGGTTCGGAATAACCAGGATCTCGCCACTTTCATTTCCAGTTCTTCCCGGTACTCCCACAGTTTACTGAATGCCGTCTGTACCAGATCGTCCGCGTCTGCCTGGTTGCGGGTCAGTCCGATACAGTATCGGAACAAAGAATCGGCGTGAGTATCCACGCATTTATTGTATTCTGTAGGCGTCATGGTAGGTCTTAGACGCAGAGGTATGCCGTTTTGTTTCTATTGAAAGAAAAAATTTTGTCGAAACTCGTTATGATTGCCAACGAGATGCTAAAAAAGGAATTCCCTGCTGCTTTCTGTTCGGTACAGACCGTAGTCCACCATTGCCCGCGCAATTTCAAGGTCGATGTAGGGTATGGTAATATTGGAGGAGGCAGTATGAAGCGAGAGATTGGCTAGCTTCTTCCTTCTTTGGTAGGGGCTTTGGTGGAGTTCAAGCTTCTGTAGTTTTTCCCACTTGACCAGGATATGCCTTCGGCCCCAGACCCCTCTCCGAATGAAAAAATAATCGCGCCGCAAGATGATTTCAAAATTTCGGTAGTAATATATATTGTAAATCCAAAAGTAAATGAACACAGCGAAAGACAGATAAAATACCCAGTCATGGATCCAGTAACAGATCAAAATGATCAACACAGACAGCGGACATTTGACCAGAAGGTAATTTCGCCAGATATATACCCTGGAAATGGCGGCCGTTTTCGCTTCTTCCTGCTCATCAATCCGGATATATGGTTGACTTAGGGCGTTGATCAGGCCGGCATCAAAAAAAGGTACGATGGCATCGGATCCCAGGGTCTTTCGCCCGCCTGCATATTTATATGACAGGGTGAATATCCCCAATTTCCGTCGGAGAAAATTGGTGTACCAGGTGGTAAATTGGATCTTTCGTTGTGGAACGATGGTTTCAAATTTGTTGATCAGACCACGGCGGATATGGATTTCATGGTTTTGGAATACCATGCTGTAATTGAACAGCCCGAGCACCTTGTTGAAAAAATACATCCCACTGGAAAATGTGGCTAGCAGCAAGCCATACAATATAAAGTAACTGCTCGAATAATCCTGTTCATCCAGAGGACTTCCAGTGGGGTCGAGGTTGC
>CBFGVZ010000064.1:0-17326 GCA_965652315.1 uncultured Saprospiraceae bacterium
CAATGCATCTTATTCAGACCGTATTTGGTAAATAATTCGGGTTAGAAAGAAGTCTTCCGGATCATACCATTCTACGTCCTCCCTTGTTGACGAATGAAGGTCGATCCACAATAGGCAGCCAAAAGAGTTGCCCTTACCTCGCCAGCACACCCAGCTTATAACTTACACCATATCCCTCGTAACTATCCCACTACCCTTTTGGCAGTCGGATTGTGAACGTAGTTCCTTCACCCAAGACACTGTTTTTCACAAAGATCTTGCCCTGGTGGTAATTTTCGATGATGCGGCGAGCCAGGGAAAGGCCGAGTCCCCAGCCGCGTTGCCGGGTGGTATAACCGGGCTGAAAAACGGTTTTCAGGTTTCCCGAAGGGATGCCTTTACCTGTATCGCTGACATCAATGTTGACGCTATCCTCATCTTCGCTGACCACCGTGGTAATGGTCCCTTCCCCACCCATCGCATCCAGCGCATTGCGCATCAGATTTTCAAAGACCCAGTTGATCAGGTGTTTGTTAACCCTGGCATAATGTGTCTGGCCTACGTTAGCCAGTAGTTTAAACTCGATTTTACGGGGAGCCCTTTTTTCCATATAACCCATGGTATCCCGGATAAGCTCCACGACATCCATCCGTTCCAGGCTGGGTTCGGCGCCGATCTTGGAAAACCGGTCTGCGATCAGTTCCAGCCGGTTGACATCATTTTCCAATTCTTCGACGATTTCGAGTTGCTCCTCATTTACATCGGTTACTTTCAGATGCTCCAGCCAGGCAATGATGGCCGATATGGGCGTACCAAGCTGGTGCGCCGTCTCCCGGGCCATCCCGACCCACACTCGGTTTTGCTCGGAGGCCCGGCTACTGCTGAATCCCAGGTAACCGATAAAGATATAAGTCGCCAGCAGTAATAGAATGATCAGCGGTAAAAGAGACAACAGGCTGTATTCAAATGGTGGCGCGTAATAAATCCGGTACACCATGGACTCGATGGTAATGGGTTTGCGGTCGGATGCCTGCATTTTCTCCAGTTGTCGCCGCATATAGGAGGGGCTGGATTGCTGAGCCTCGGAATAATTGAGGCTGAGGACGATGGAATCCAGTTCATCCACGATGATGATGGGGATGCTGGTGTTCCGCTGGATGACGTCGGTCTCGAAATTAACGTCTTTATCGAGATCGTCCATGTTCTGCACCATACTTTCGTACGCATCAGCAAAATTCTCCATGTTGATTTCCAGGACATCCTTCAACCGGCTTCCAAGGTAAAAGGTATAACCAATAGTAATCAGAACGATGAAAACACCAGCGATAACGAGGTTGATTTTCCATCTGTTCTTCCTTTTGTAAATATCCATCGATGGCGATTCGTTACTATTTTATCTAAACGATTGATTCCCTGACTTGTTATTATTGTATCTTTGCATTTATGACAAATACGGCGGAACAAGGCGAAATTACCGATATCAGGGATCTTTCGGTCCCGGAAATCAAAAATTATTTGCAAGAGCTTGGCCAACCCGGCTACCGGGCCAATCAGATCCATCAATGGCTGTGGAAGTACGGCGTGATCTCTTTCGATGAAATGACCAATCTGCCCCTGTCCCTCCGCCAGCAACTGAAAACGGACTTTGGTATTTTTTCTATGACGGCCGACATTATCCAGCAAAGCGTTGATGGAACGGTCAAATTCCGGTTTGTCCTCCAGGATGGCCACAAAATCGAGAGTGTTTTGATTCCGGTGCCCGCCGATAAACGTTATACGGTATGTGTATCTTCACAGGTGGGATGTAGCCTGGCCTGCGTGTTCTGCGCTACCGGTCAGATGAAGCGCGAACGCAACCTGTCGGCCACCGAAATTTATGAACAGGTATTCAAAGTCAATCAGTACTGCCAGGCGCATTTTGGATTTCCTCTGACCAACATCGTATATATGGGGATGGGGGAGCCGCTATTGTCCTACAAAAATGTCAAACGCAGCATCGAACTCATCAACTCAGATGATGCGATGAATATGGCCACCTGGCGGATCACCATCAGTACGGCCGGTATCGCCAAAATGATCCGTCGGATCGCCGATGATGGTCTGAAGTGCAAACTGGCCCTGTCACTCCATGCGGCCATAGACCACAAGCGGGACCAGATCATGCCGATCAACACCAACGACAACATCGCTGAGCTCATGGATGCGCTCCGGTATTACTATAGCAAAACCCGCCACCGCCTAACCTACGAATACATCCTTTTTCATGAATTCAATGATACAGAGGAAGACGCCGATGCATTGGCTAAATTGTGCCGGTCCTTTCCTGTGACGGTCAACCTTCTGGAATACAATGCGGTAGATGGTGTCACCCTGATCAAATCCTCCGACGACCGGATCGACCGGTTTATCCGGATGATGGCCGACCGCGATGTAGCCGTGACCATTCGGCGCAGCCGGGGGAAGGACATCGATGCAGCCTGCGGTCAGTTGGCCAATAAGAATTAGCTTTTCGATACAATCAAACCACACCCAGGTCGTTTTACAAAAAATGTTTCCGGATTGAAGATTATTACATATAGCATCACCATTTTATTTCTGTGTCTGACATACACCCTTTCATTCGGCCAAAAAGGGGTGGAAGCCGGTGGATGGATCGGACCCTCCATTTATTTCGGCGATCTCAACCCTGACTATGACATCACTCATCCGGGGGTGGGTGGAGGTATATTTGCCAAATACGTTTTCAACGACCGGGTCAATCTAAAGGTAGGAGCTAATTACCTGTACGTTTATAGCGATGATCATTTTTATGATAATGATTTTCAACAAACGAGGGGATTGAATTTTCACAGCAATGTGTGGGAACTCGGCACCGAGTTGGAATTCAATTTCTTTTCCTTCAAACCCGGAGACCAGGAAAAATTCTTCACCCCTTTTCTTAGCGCAGGCGTGGGCTTGTTCAAATTTGAACCCAAGGCTACCTATCAGGGAATCACAAAAAAGCTCCGGATGCTGGGTACTGAAGGTCAAAACATTGGCGAGGAATATCTGCCAACCCGATTCACGGGTCTGATCACCGGAGGCTTCAAGTACGCACTCAACAGTCGGTGGATATTGACCATCATGGCTAGTATGCGAATCCTGACGACGGATTACCTCGATGATGTGAGCACTACTTATCCTGATCTGCTCGTCATCGAATCCTTAAGAAATGATTCGGATGCAGGTCTGTTCTCAGATCCGACCGAAACCAGCTATGTCGGGAAACAACGCGGTGACAGTGTCAACAATGATAGTTACAATTTTATTGGAATAGGGGTCTCCTATTTTTTCGGCGGCCTTCAATGCCCCGATATTTCAAAATAAAACCATGATCACTCAAAAAGAAATTACCCTCCCTGCATTGGGCAGAGGATTCCACATCGTAACCCGGGAAATTCTGCGGGAGCTGCCGGAATTGCCTGAACAGGGGCTGCTGCATTTATTTATGAAGCACACCTCTGCCGGCCTGTGCATCAATGAAAATGCCGACCCTACCGTACTGGAGGATTTTGAAAGCCTGTTCTGTAACCTGGTACCCGAGAACTTCCCTGGACTCCGGCACACCATAGAAGGTCCGGATGATATGCCCGCTCACGTCAAAAGTGTGTTGTCTGGAAATTCACTGACCATTCCAATCACGGGTGGCCGGCTCAATCTAGGCACCTGGCAGGGCATTTATTATTGCGAATTCCGAAATCAGCGGCATCACAGGAAGGTGGTGGCGACGATATATTATTAATGGTAAATCGAAGGAAGGTGAACCATCAAAAATACACTCGATACGACCGACTCTAGCAGCCAGTCTCCCCTGAAATCGGATAGATCGATGGGGTACCAGTTGTTCCACGGCTTCAGTGATTCAGATGATTTCCGATTGTCAAAGCCTGGCTCCGGAACATATCGCAGACGTTGCGAAGTCTGCTGGATTCGTAAGCCCGGTTTCAAAAGAATCATCCGCAATAAGGTGTTGGAAGATTAATGATGGGCCTGGTAATCGCTCAGATGCTCAATGAACATCCATATGGACCTATCCTGGCCTTTATGCCGAATCCCGCATACCGATCCTACTCCTTATAAAAAATCCACTTCCACAACTCTTTCATCGACGCTTTTTTACCATACATCAGGATGCCCACCCGATAAATCCGACCGGACACCCATACCAGCGCAAAAACGGTCAGGATCAACAGGACCAGCGAGAGTATGATCTGCCACCACGGAGGATCAAAAGCCAGCCGGGCAGGCATGACGATCGGTGAAAACAACGGGAATATACTCGACCATACCGCCAATGAACTATCTGGCACACGAAGAGCTGTGATCATGATGTAAAAAGCCATAATTACCGGGATTGTAATCGGTAACACCAATGATTGTCCCTCCTGCATATCGTCCCCTACTGCTGATCCAACCGCCGCAAAGAGCGAGGAATAAATCAGATATCCACCCAGGAAAAACAAAATGAAGAGAGATATAATTTTGAACCACTGCACTTTGTCGACTTCCTTCATAAACTGATAGACCATATATTCCATATCATCAGGGGACATGGATCCTGCCGCATTCATACTCTCCAGGGTATCCATGTCAGTTTGTATTCCAAAAATCAGACCTGAAAGGACCACTATCAGGGGCAGGATGATGGCCCAGGACAGGAATTGTACGATCCCAATAACACCCACGCCCAATATTTTTCCCATCATCAACTCGAAGGGTTTGACCGACGAAATGATGACTTCCACGATACGGTTCATTTTTTCTTCCATGACGCTCCGCATCACCATCGAACCATTCATAAATACCAACATGTACATGATAAATCCCATGAGCATGCCAATACCAGCTCCCAGGTAAGAACTGAATTCCGAAGATTTGACTGACGTATCATCGGAAGCGGTAGCCTCCGGGTCCATATCCGCTGATTCGATCACTACGCGGGTGTCCAGTTTGTCGAGCTGACCCGATGTGATATTAAGCAACTTGAGTTTGTAATCCCGAACCTCCGATTGTATGATGGATTTCAGGTTATTGAGCTTGTCTATATTGAGATTTTTGGTGGTGTAAAAATCGAGGGATACTTCCTCAGAGTTGAGGTTGATGTGGCCAGGGATGTACAGTATTCCATCGAATCCGGGGTTGTCCGACCGCCGCAACTCGTCCAGGCTTTTGTCCGAAAATGAAAAATAAAAATTGGCCTGGTCCTTCAGGGACCCTTCGAACAGATCGGCCTCATCCACTATGACAACCGTGCTTTCTTTATCACCGGAATACCCGAATATAAAGCCCACCACTACGATAAAAACAGCGATCAGGATCGGGCCAAGCAGGGTAGCCAACCAAAATTTCTTGCTTTTGAACCGGATTAAAAATTCTCGTTTGGCAATCAGGAATATCTTTCTCATACAGCAGTTGTTTCTGTAGTCACTATCTTGATAAATATCTCGTTAACGGAAGGCAAAATCTCACGAAAACCCTGGATCAGAAAGCCTTCATTCATCCAGGTTCTCATGCGTTGATTGGCCTCATCCAGACTTTCGAGTTGAATGATAACCGCGTTGTTCCGGAGGGAAGTCCGGATCGTTTCACCCTCCAGATTAGGCATTTGTCCTTCTTCAAAGACGAATTCAAACAGGTAATCCTTGTAATTCTGCTTAATGTCATCGATCTGGCCTTCCAGGACCAACTGACCCTTGTTGATCAGAGCGATGCGTTCACAAATTTCTTCCACCTGTTCCATACGATGCGTAGAAAATAAAACCGTTGTACCATTATCGCTGAGTCGTTTGATCTCGTTTTTCAAAAGATTGGTATTGACCGGATCCAGCCCACTGAAGGGTTCATCAAGGATCAGCAGGTCGGGTTCATGGACGACCGTTGCCACAAACTGGACCTTTTGTTGCATTCCTTTGGACAGATCCTCGACCTTTTTCTGCCCCCAATCCTGCATACCCAGGATTTCGTACCATTCCGCTATCCTTTGCCGAACCGTCCGTTCATCCAGTCCTTTCAACTGTCCCAGGTACTCGAGCTGATCCTGCACCTTCATTTTTTTGTATAACCCCCGTTCTTCGGGCAGATAGCCGATCCGGGCCTGATGCTCGCGTTTCAGTGGATCTCCAAATAGAAGAATTTCCCCTTCATCTGCCATCGTGATTGAGTTGATAATACGGATCAGGGAGGTCTTACCTGCCCCATTGGGACCCAGCAAACCAAAGATTACACCCTTGGGTACATTAAAGGATACGGAATCCACTGCTGTAAAATTTCCATAGTGTTTTGAAACTTTTTTTATTGCCAGTGTGTCCATATGTTAAATGATATTGAAAAATCAAAGATAAAAATCTTAATCATGATTCACTTTATATCAAACAGAACTATGAAAAAATTTGCCATTTTATACACTTTCCTGGCTCTGGTGGGCTGGAGTCTGATGTCGTGTGGTTTTGCCGAAGAGATGACCGACCGGGCCGCCGATTCACCGGAAGGCATGCAACAGGCCTATGTGATTGACCTGGAAGACACAGAAGCTGCTGTGGCCAGTAAAACCTGGGAAGAATTCATGAAAAGATATAATAGCCGCGTGATGAGGATCAAAGGCTCTCAGGTCCGAATGTCGAAAGAGGTCAGTATCGCAGGTATCCCGGGAAGCATCGACATCAAATCGCTTTTTGACCAGAGTGGCAATAATACAGAAATGAGACTGTGGTTTGTGCAGAACGCAAAATATCTGACCCCTCAATCGGATCCGAGGTCATATGACGCGATCGACGATTTCATCGACCAGTATTTCAACGAACTGGAATCAGCACAGATCCAAATCGAAGTGGACAATGAACAGGACAAGCTGGAAGCTCTGGAAAAACAACTCACAAAGCTTCGACGAGATAATGAACGCCTCCATTCCGACATTACCAAAGCGGAGCAAACTATAAAAGATTCCCGAATCAAAATAGAAGAAAACCTCCAATCCCAGGATAAAATTTCTGATCAGATCCAGGAACAAAAAGAAGTAGTACGACAGACCCAGGATAAATTGTCGAGAGTGGGGAATTAGAGGATTGCAGGTTCTTGACTCAAATCCCCCACTACATCCTCCTCTACAAGTGGGGGGGGATCAGGTCTCTGTTTCTTCCCTTCGGTCATGGGCTCGACCTTAGTCGACTTCTGGCTCCGATCCACACCATCGGTCCATACGTTTCCTTCAATCACTATTCCAAGGGGTGCACAATAACCCATTCGATATGAACACGTATACGCTGAATTCGGATCAAATGGACCTCAATCCTCAGGTTATTCACATTCACCGTTCAGATGTGAGTTATTCCAATGAGATTGAAGCGCTTAGCGATTTCCAGGCATTAAAAATCCTTTTATCAAGGTAGTTACATATAGAACTAAAAAATATATATTAATTTTTTAACATTAAGTCCGTACCGGTTTTGCCCGAAAGTAAATCAGTAAGTTATGCAAAATATTTTAGAATAATATGTCACTTTACCTCATTGATAATAAAGGATCAAAAGGATTTCAACCTGTCAGCATTTCAGAATTTCATCGGTTCTATAAAAAAGAAGAATACACAAATAATTGAAACTAATTCACCGTTTGAAACGTAGTAATTAACATGAAAACACAGGTTTTCCACATGGAATTAACAGGCCCAAATCCAATAGCAAAAAATTCATATTGGGAATATATTACATTTGTTGCAGTAAAATCATGTTATTAAAAATCCGAATATGTCAGATCAGCCCAACTACGCCAAATCCATTAAATCCAATAAACTAAAAGCGCTAAAACCCGAAAGTGACCTCAACCGGATGGTCTATGGTAAAATCCAACCACAGGCTCTGGAATTGGAAGAGGCCGTTTTGGGTGCGGTAATGCTGGATCGGGATGCAATGCCGGATATCATTGATCTGCTCCGGCCTGATAGTTTTTACCTGGAAGCGCATCAGATCATCTATGAAGCCATGCAACTCCTGTTCAACCAGGCCAAAACGATCGACCTGCTAACCATGCACGAAGAGCTCCTCAAAATGGGCAAACTGGAAGAAATCGGAGGTCCGGCTTATCTGGCACAGCTCACCGAACGCGTCGCCTCAGCAGCCAATATCGAATACCATGCCCGGATCATCGCCCAGAAACACATCAAACGCGAACTGATCAACGTATCCACCAAAACCATCACCAACGCGTTCGACGACACGATCGATGTATTTGAATTGCTGGATGACGCAGAACGTAATCTATTCGACATCACGCAGCAAAATCTCAACCGCAGTTATGAAAGTCTCGCCAGCCTGGCTGGAAAAGCACAGCGAAAACTCGAAGAGCTGGCTTCCAAAAACGAAAGCGTGACCGGGGTACCTTCAGGATATCGCGACCTGGACAAACTCACCTCTGGCTGGCAACCTTCTGACCTGATCATCGTCGCAGCCCGGCCGGGTATGGGAAAGACCTCCCTCACACTGGCTCTGGCCAAAAACGCGGCAATGATATTCAACAAAGGGGTAGCTTTCTTCTCACTGGAGATGTCCGATGTACAATTGACCCAGCGGCTTATATCCATGGAATCAGGGGTTAGCCTGTCAAAGCTGCGGACCGGCAAACTCGACGAAGATGAATGGCGCCGCTTCAACACATCTGTGGAACAACTCAGTGAAGTACCCATCTATATTGACGATACGCCTGCCATCAATATTTTTGAATTGCGGGCCAAATGCCGGCGCCTCAAGATCAAACACGATATACAAATGGTCGTGATCGACTACCTCCAATTGATGACAGGAGGGGTAGATAAGAAAAACGGCACCCGGGAGCAGGAAATATCTTCCATTTCCCGCGCACTCAAATCGATGGCCAAAGAACTTGAAGTTCCCGTCATTGCACTATCCCAGTTGTCCAGGGCGGTGGAAACACGAAGTTCTGATAAACGACCTCAGTTGTCCGATCTGCGGGAGTCAGGTGCCATCGAGCAGGATGCCGACCTGGTATCCTTTATCTACCGTCCGGAATATTACGATATTCACACCGACGATATGGATCAGTCCCTGGAAGGTGTCACGGAAATCATCGTGGCCAAACACCGGAACGGAGCCACCGATACGGTCAAACTGAAATTTGTCAAAGAATATACCCGTTTTGAAAATCTGGAAGCATTCAGTTTTCCAGCCTTCGGAGAGGAAGATGGTTCCATCATGAAACCTTCGCGTATGAATATGGACGACGAAGTACCGTTTTAATTTTCGGATCAAAAACCACACACACGATGGATGAAATGAAGGACGGGTTGTGGCCGATGCGTCTGAACAAACTCATTGCCTACGCCGGCATTGCATCCCGCCGCAATGCAGAAACGCTAGTCAAAAAGGGAAAAGTCATGGTCAACGGTGAAGTGGTCACTACTCCGTTTATCGAAATACAGGAAGCCGATGAAGTGCGGTATAAGGGGAAAGTTATCGAACCGGCTGAAGAATTTTTATACATTCTGCTCAACAAACCCAAAAATTGCATCTCCACCGTCAGCGATGAAAAAAATCGCCGCACGGTACTCGATCTTGTCAAGGAATCCAAAAATTATCGCCTTTATCCGGTTGGACGTCTGGACCGTAACACTACCGGATTGATCCTGCTGACCAATGACGGCCACCTGGCCCAAAAACTTTCACATCCCAGCCACGAGGTGACCAAGATTTACCAGGTGTCACTCGACAAGTCAATTACAGATCAGGATTTGAAGAAATTTCAGGAAGGTGCTGAGCTGGAAGACGGATTTCTGAAGCCTGATGCGGTCAATTTCACTACCGATCCGAATAGCCAGGACCTCATGATCGAGATCCACAGCGGTAAAAACCGAATCGTCCGCCGATATTTCGAGCATTTCGGATTTGAAGTGATCAAACTGGACCGGGTGTATTACGCAGGACTCACCAAAAAACTAATCGGACGCGGGAAATATCGCAGGCTAACCCGGGAGGAAGTACGAAATTTGAAATACTTATAATTCTGGCAGACAGTTGACTGTGAGAATATTGTCAGCTGATTACCTGCAGAAAATCCGATCATCAGCGGAAAATTATATTAAACGTTCAGTACTGAAAGCCCTTTGAATCTCGAGCCCACCCGCTTTGTCATGTTACCAATCAAAACCAATCGCAAATCTTTTCATTCTACAATCACATTAAACTTCAATTCAAGAATGGATTGAATCGTCTGGGGTGAGGCCCCCCGAAAATGCAATCCGGTCCGAATACCGATTGACGGGGCCAGAAACAGATTTTTAAGATCTACCATAAAAGGCAGGATATTGAGATATTCACCGGCATTGAGTGGAATAAAATCGGTGCGAAATGATAGAAACTCCTCGCTAACATTTTCGGGATTGAACACGTACACGGTAGCATTCTCCACAAAATTCCACTTGACCCTGTCCGTCAGGACGGTCAGAATCGCCGAGGCTGGCTCCACACGCAAAACATCTTCCGTGGTCAGTCCCAGAGACTGGACGTATTCATCAAACCGGATTTTGACATCGCGATGAAGAAAATAATGGGTCTTGGTGGGAGGCAAACCGGCACCGATGTCAACGGGCAGTTCGAGCGCAAACTGGCCCGCTACATTCTCACTATTCCCCGTACAGCCAAATAGCAACCAGCCCGCAAGAAAACAAATAAATATTGCACGCATAAAATTTTCTTGGTAATCTTACAGGAACGACCTATTTTACCATTTCATTATACCGGGCCCCGCACAACTATTTCATATGGGAGAACAACAAGTATCGCGACTTATATCAAAAGCAGAGAACCAGCGATTCATTTCGGCGCTTTTAAAAGACTTGCATAGCCTCAAATATATGCTGGAGCATGACTGGTTTGAAAAAGAACCCATCCGCATTGGCGCCGAACAGGAAATGGTCCTTGTCGATTCCTATTGCAAACCCAAACCTCTGGCACCCCGGATACTGAAACGACTGAAAAAACACGACTGGCTGACCTCTGAACTTTCCAAGTTCAACCTGGAAATCAATCTGTCCCCTCAGGTTTTTGAAAACGATGCTTTGGCTAAGATCGAAGCCGAAGTAACGGATCATCTCAAAATCGTACAGGATGAGCTGGACCGGGAAGACGCCCATATCATTCTCACTGGAATTTTGCCTACGCTGCGGAAATTTGACCTGGATATGAAAAATGTATTCCCTAAGCGCCGGTACCGGTCCCTGTTATCAGCCATCAATGCCCAGCGGGATTCCAATCATGGTTACGATCTCCGATTACGCGGAATTGACGAATTGGTCGTGCGACACGACTCACCCTTATTGGAAGCCTGCAATACGAGTTTTCAGATACACCTCCAGGTCAAGCCAGAGGAATACCGTTCTTTTTACAACATCGCCCAACTACTTACTGGTCCGGTGCTCGCTATCGCCGCCAATTCACCTCTGCTCTTCGGCCGTCGGCTATGGCACGAAACCCGGATTGCCCTTTTCCAGCAATCTATCGATACCCGGACGATCCGGGAACATATGCGGGAACTCAGTCCTCGTGTAATACTCGGCAATCGATGGATGAATAAAGGTATCGTGGAATTGTTTCAGGAAGATATAGCGAGATTTCGGGTTCTGATCGGCACCAGGGAAATAGAAGATTCCATCGAAAAGATCAAAGATGGCAAAGCTCCTAATCTTTCCGCACTTCAGGTACACAATGGAACGGTATATCGTTGGAACCGGCCCTGTTATGGTGTGAGCAGCAATGGAAAACCCCACCTGCGGATAGAAAACAGGGTCATCCCTGCGGGTCCTACCGTCATCGATGAAATAGCCAATACCGCTTTCTGGCTGGGAGCCATGATCGGCCTGGAAGATCAGTATGGGGATATCAGGGAGCAGATACAGTTCGTGGATGTCCGTGACAATTTTGCCAAAGCGGCTCGTTATGGTATCGATAACACCTTCAACTGGTTCGAGGATAAAAAAATCAGCTCGACCGATCTATTTAACGAGGTACTGATCCCATTGGCCCGGGAAGGATTGCAGAAACGAAAGATCGTACCGGAGGACATTGACCGTTATCTCAACGTCATCAGCGATCGGGTTGACAGGCATATGACCGGAGCCCGTTGGATGCTCAAATCTTTTACCCAACTCAAAACCAGTACCGAAAAAGAACTAGCCCAAACCATCCTGACTTCAGCAATCCTCCGGAACCAGCAAACCAATCAACCCGTGCACACCTGGCCCCTGCCTCAATTAAATGAATATAAACTCAATGATATGATCGCATATACCGTATCCGAGGCGATGATCACCGACGTATTTACAGTCCGCCAGGAAGACATTATTGAGATGGTCGCCGAAATGATGATCTGGAAACACATCAAACAGGTTCCGGTCGAAAATGCCGCCGGAAAAATCGTGGGCATCGTCTCATACAAGCAGATTATCGAAGCTTTTTTACGTCAAAAGCACGAAGGGGAGGAAACCATCACGGTGCGGCAGATTATGGACAAAAATCCCACCATTATACAGGAAGAAACGCCCGTTCGTGATGCGATCAAACTGATGATTGACAACCGATCCGAAGCATTGATCATTGCCAATGAAGATAATGAACTCCTCGGAATCCTTTCCGATCTGGAGGTGCTGGGCATGATCAACCGGTATCTGCATGATAGGGAGTAGGGAGATGGCTTAAGCCTCTTTGGTCATCGACTACTTTCGGTCAGGCCTCGCAACTACATAAAGTAATTACCATGAATAATCCGGCCTAGAACTTCGGGGCCCGAAAGTTAAAAAATCCGTTTTGTCCGCCATCCGATCCACTCAATTGAACTTTATGCCATTTACCAAAAAATGATTACTTTCATCTTCAGCTTTTGTCAAAAACTGATCTTTATGAAGTCAAACCTTCTTATCGTGGTAGTACTGGTTGTTTCCTACCTTTCATCGACGGCTCAGGAAACCTTTCCGGTCAATGGCGCCCATGATGAACGTGAGCACTACTATTTCCTGACCAACGCCATCCTCCACATCAACGCTAATGAGACCGTCCAGGACGCATCGATGATCATCCGCCAGGGCCAGATCATAGAAATCGGAACCGATCTCACTTCTCCGGAAGGAGCTATTACCAAAGACCTTACAGGCCTACATGTATACCCTTCCTTCATCGATCTCAGTACGACCTATGGAATTCCTGAGGCCGAACTGAAAGGTCCCCGCCCCCGAAATCAGGAATTTGAATCGGGGAAAAAAGGCGCCTTCTCCTGGAACGAATCGCTCATACCGGAGTATGAAGCCAGCATCGAATTTCACCACGATGAAAAGGCAGCAGCGGAATACCGAAGAATCGGGTTCGGTACCGTGCTGACCCATCGGGACAATGGAATAGTGCAGGGTTCCGGGTTGCTGACCACCCTGCAAAATGAAAAACCCCACCTCACCATTCTCAATCCACGGGCGTCAAGTCACCTGTCATTTTCCAAAGCCAAAACCTACCAATCTCCTCCTTCCTCACTCATGGGCATTATCGCGCTCATCCGTCAATTTTACCTTGATGTCGAATGGTACGAACTGACCGGTAAAAAGGAAGTAACCAACCTGTCGCTGGCTTCCTGGGACAGACTGAAGGATCTGCCACAGTTTTTTACAGTATCGGACAAACTAGATGTTTTGCGGGCCGCCCGCATCGCAAAGGAATACAATAAAATATACATCATCCGGGGTGGAGGGGACGAATACCAGCGCGCTGAAGCGATCGCTCAGACGGGAATGCCGCTCATCATTCCGATCCAATTTCCCAAACCCTACGACGTAGAAGACCCTCTGGATGCGGATATCGTTACCCTGGAACAAATGAAACACTGGGAGTGGGCTCCGAAGAATCTGGCAGTGTTAGCCCGTCATGGTATCCCTTTTGCCATCACCAGTGACCTGCTGGAGGATAAGAAGCAATTTCTCGATCAAATCCGGAAGGCCATCTCTTATGGCCTGGATGAAGAAGAAGCCCTAAAAGCCCTGACCACACGGCCCGCACAATGGATCGGAGAATCGGGCCGATTGGGTCAGCTGAAGGAAGGCTATCTCGCCAATTTCCTAATCACCGACAAACCCATCTTTGAACAGGGCGCACATATTCTGGAGAATTGGGTGCAGGGCGTTCCGGACGTGATCCAAAAACCACCCTCGCCACTAGCCGGGAACCAATACCTTCTGGACCTCGATCAACAGCAGTATAAAATATCCATTGACCAAAAAGGTGAAAAATTGACTTTAAAGACTACCGATTCCTCCACCATCAACGGGACCGCTTCCGAAGAATTGGATCGAACGATCCTGATGTTCCGGGGAAAAAATGGGTATTATTACCAACTCACCGGAAAACAACATGCCAATGGGGATATCTCCGGAACATATAAGGATGCGAATGGGGAACCCAGGAATTTTCGGGCACGATATATTGAGGCAAAAAAACCGGAAAAAAAATCGGATAAGGACAGCCTGGAGGTAAATTCGGAATTGACCTTTCCTTTTTCGGCATATGGTCGGAAAGATCTTCCAGAGCAAAAGACTTACGTAATCCGAAATGCCACCGTATGGACCAATACGGACCAGGGCATCCGTTCCAATACCGACGTGCTGATCCGAGACGGAAAGATCGCCCGTGTTGGACAGGTCAAAGCCATGCCGAATGCGGTTATTATCGATGCCAATGGAATGCACCTCACTCCTGGCATTATCGATGAGCACAGCCATATCGCCATCAGCCGGGGGGTAAATGAAGGGACGCTCGCTAGCAGTGCAGCTGTACGCATTGGCGATGTGCTCAATTCGGAAGATATCAACATTTACCGCCAACTCGCAGGTGGCGTGACTACTTCCCAGATCCTGCACGGTTCGGCCAACCCTATCGGAGGTCAATCAGCTCTGATCAAGCTTCGCTGGGGAGCAGACCCCGAAGGATTGAAATTTGAGGGAGCGGACCCTTTTATCAAATTTGCTCTGGGCGAAAACGTCAAGCAATCCAACTGGGGTCCGGAAAATACTGTACGTTTTCCACAGACCCGGATGGGTGTGGAGCAGGTGTACGAAGACCATTTTACACGAGCCAGGGAATATGGAGAACTGAAACAAAGCGGGAAGCCCTACCGGAAGGATCTGGAACTTGAAACCCTATTGGAAATACTGGAGGGTGAACGGTTTATCACCTGTCACAGCTATGTTCAGAGTGAGATCAATATGTTGATGCATCTGGCGGAGCGATATGGATTCCAGGTGAACACCTTCACTCACATTCTGGAAGGCTACAAGGTAGCGGACAAAATGGCTGAGCACGGTGCTGCCGGATCGACCTTTTCTGATTGGTGGGCTTATAAATATGAGGTGATCGACGCTATTCCATACAACGCCACCCTCATGCACGATGCGGGAGTATTAACCGCGCTCAATTCTGACGATGCAGAAATGGCGCGCCGACTCAATACCGAAGCTGGAAAAACCATCAAGTACGGTGGCCTGACCGAAGAGGAAGCACTCAAACTCGTCACCCTCAATCCCGCCAAAATGCTGCATATCGATGACCAGGTGGGCCGAATACAACGGGGAATGGATGCCGATGTGGTCCTTTGGAATGACCACCCGCTTTCCATTTTTGCCAGCGCTCAAAAAACTTTTATCGACGGTCGGATTTATTTTGATCGGGAATCCAATGAACAAAAGGAAAAGGAGATTGTGAAGGAACGCCAACGTCTGATCCAGGAAATGATCCGGGCTAAAAAGGGAGGAGCACCCACCCAAAAAGCAGTACAGCAAAAAGACATTGAATATCACTGTGACTCGATCGACTATTAAAATATTCAGGCAGACCTGGTAAAACGAAACCTATGAAACCATTGCAAAACCTTTCGTTTTTGATCATGAATTTTCCCACCCAAAACTATAGGGCATTCCTATTCTTGTGCGGACTCTTTGTGCTCCACCCTGGATGGGTTCAGCCCCTTTACGGGCAGGGACCTCCCGCACGTCCTGAAGAAGGCTCCGTCACATTGCGGGGTGGGACGATCCACATTGGGAACGGCTCGGTCATTGAGAATGGCCATCTAACTTTTGAGGACAGTGAGATCACATATATAGGTAGCGAGGACCAGGAAGCAGATCGGGTGATCGATGTAAGTGGACATCACATTTACCCCGGTCTCATCGCGCCCAATACGGACATCGGATTGGTGGAAATCTCAGCGGTCCGGGCCACCCGGGATTACCAGGAAGTAGGACAATACAATCCGCATGTCCGGGCTTTGATCGCATACAATACGGACTCAAAAATCATCCCCACCATCCGATCCAATGGCGTATTACTTGCTGAAATCGCTCCACAAGGTGGGATTATTTCTGGCCAATCTGCAGTGGTACAGTTTGACGCCTGGAATTGGGAAGATGCCCGGATCCGGGATACAGCGGGTATACACCTTTACTGGCCCCGTGTTTTTTCGTACGATTCCAAAAGCCGGCGGTATCAGGCGGATAAAGATTACGAAGAGAATGTCCTCGGGATAGAAGCTTATTTTCAGGCGGCCCGGGCGTACGGGAACCGGTCAGATCATGAGCACTCTAATCTCCGGTTTGAGGCGATATCCGACATTCTGGACAGAAACCTACCCGTTTTTGTGCATGCGGATGAACAAAAAGCTATGATGGATGCCATCGACTGGGCAGAGCGTCTGGCCATCCCAATCGTGCTGGTCGGTGCCGAACAATCCTGGAAAATAGCTGAAACACTGGCGGAAAAAGAAATTCCTGTGATCATCGCCTCCACACAGCGATTGCCCGCACATACAGATGCCGGCATCGCGCAGCCTTTTGAGACACCTGCAACCCTGGATAAAGCCGGAGTACTCTGGTGTTTTTCCCATGGAGGAACCTGGGACCAGCGCAATCTGCCTTTCCAGGCCGGACAGGCAGTTGGGTTTGGACTTGACAAGGAAAGAGCAGTCCAGGCACTGACCTTATCTACCGCACGCATTTTGGGTATTGACGACCGGTATGGGAGTCTGGAAACGGGTAAAAGCGCAACCCTGGTGATCTGCGATGGCGATATTCTCGATCCCCGTTCGAGCATTATCCTCCAGGCATTTATAGATGGTCGAGAAGTAGATCTCGATAACAAACAGAAGAAGCTTTACCGGCGATTTGCCGAAAAGTATGGCATTGGAAAGTAATGACTACATTATAGTAGTGACTACATTATATTGAGCAATGCGACAATCACTTTGCCTCCAATACGATCATTCAATAAATTCAGGT
>CBFGVZ010000065.1:0-17244 GCA_965652315.1 uncultured Saprospiraceae bacterium
ATCAAGATTCTCATGTTGGGAATATTCATTGGATCCAACAGGAATCCACCCTCTTACCATTGATTCAGAGCCAAAAATTCAAAAACGGTATGCTATTATTTATTAACTCCCCCGTTCTTTTTCTACCTCAAAAAAGGCTACGAACTGTTCCAGGGTCATCGTGCCCTGGTCGCCCCGGCCCTGTATCCGAACAGCCACCGAATCTGATTTTTGTTCGTCTTCTCCCACGATGAGCATGATCGGGATTTTCTGAATCTCCGCATCCCGAATCCGCCGGCCAATGGTTTCATTGCGGTCGTCCACTGCTCCGGTAATACCGGCTGCTGCCAGGTTCGCCTGGACCTGATACGCGTATGGGCTGAACGGATCGGAAACCGGAATGACGACAAATTGTTCGGGAGCCAGCCACAATGGAAATTTGCCCGCTGTGTGTTCGATCAGGATCGACATGAACCTTTCTATACTGCCAAATGGGGCCCGATGGATCATCACCGGCCGATGGGGCTTGTTATCCGGCCCGATGTATTCCAGCTCAAACCGTTCTGGGAGATTGTAATCCACCTGAATGGTACCCAGTTGCCAGGACCGCCCCAGCGCATCCCGAATCATAAAATCCAGCTTAGGTCCGTAAAAAGCTGCTTCTCCGAGCTCCGTGGTGGTCTCGAGATCCACTTCTGCTACCGCATCGATAATGGCCTGCTCCGCTATGTCCCAGTTTTCGGTACTACCCAGATACTTCTCCGGTGTTGCAGGATCCCGTAGTGAAATCTGCGCCGTAAATTCCGTAAAACCCATTTTATCCAGCACCGTTTTGGTCAGATCCAGAACGTTCAGAAACTCCCCTTTGACCTGTTCCGGTGTACAGAAAATATGCGCGTCGTCCTGAGTGAATCCGCGGACCCGTGCCAGACCATGAAGCTCACCGCTCTGCTCGTATCGATATACCGTTCCGAATTCGGCAATCCGCAACGGGAGCTCACGGTAAGAATGGGGACGGTGGCTGTATATCTCGCAGTGGTGGGGGCAATTCATCGGCTTCAGGAGGAATTCTTCACGCTCCTTTGGTGTATGGATGGGTTGAAAACTATCCGAGCCATATTTATCATAATGTCCTGAAGTTACATAGAGTTCTTTTTTGCCTATGTGCGGTGTAGAGACCAATTTATAACCACGTTTTTCCTGTTCCTGCTGCAGGTACTTCTGTAACCGCTCCCGTACTACCTGACCCTTAGGCAACCAGATCGGCAGGCCGGCGCCTACTCTCTCCGAGAACATAAACAGTTCCAGTTCTGCACCCAGCTTGCGGTGGTCCCGTTTTTTGGCTTCTTCCACCATTTCGAGATACTGGCTGAGTTCTTTCTGCTTCGGGAAAGTAATTCCATAGATTCGGGTCAGCATTTTCCGGCTTTCATCACCCCGCCAGTATGCACCCGCCAGGTTGGTCAGTTTTACCGCCTTGATTATCCCGGTATTGGGGATGTGGGGACCGCGGCAAAGATCGGTGAACCCCCCCTGATTGTAAAAAGTGATCTCTCCGTCCTGCAATTCATCGATCAGTTCCAGCTTGTATTCGTCTCCTTTTTTCCGAAAAAAATCGATCGCATCAGCCTTGCTCACTTCGATCCGCTTGTAATCGTTCTTTTCGCGTGCCAATTCTGACATTTTGGCTTCAATCTTTCCCAGATCATCCGGACCCAATTGGACATCACCCAAATCCACATCGTAATAGAAACCCTGATCGATCGCTGGGCCGATTCCAAATTTAACCCCTGGATACAGCTCCTCCAGCGCCTCTGCCATGAGGTGCGCAGATGAATGCCAGAAAGTAGCTTTCCCTTTGGTGTCATTCCAGGTGTACAGGACGATATGGGCATCTTCCAGGATGGGCCGATTTGCATCCCACGTCTCCCCGTTCACGCCTACGGATAAAACATTGCGGGCCAGACCCTCACTGATGGATCTTGCGATTTCCATTCCGGTTATTCCGGCTCCAAATGGCTTTATAGTCCCGTCGGGGAAAGTGATATTGATCATGATTTATGCTTTCAAGCTGGCCAATTCATTTGTGGAAAGCAAAAATACTACTTGGTTCGCAATTACGGAAATAAGACAATGAATACTCCTCCCACAGCACAGCTTTGCCTTTCTTGAAATAATTGGTTATCACCTGACTTTAGCATATCAGCCATAAAATTATGTTAATAGTGCAAATGGTTTTGTATGGTTCATTTTATATCGTATAATTACGTTATATAACTGAATTGCCTCTTTGTATCACTGCTAACCATTACCTATGACCCGAAAATTTTTAACCCTGTACATCATTCATATCTGTGCACTCAATGCTCTGGCACAGAATGTTGGTGAGATCAAAGGGCAACTGACCGGTCAGTCCGATGAACCGTTGGCCTTTGCCACCGTGACCGTTTATCGTGCTGTGGATACTTCGCTGATTGATTATGTACTGAGTGAGGATGACGGGACTTTCCACCTCAAAAAGCTGCCCCTGGTGACGCCATTAAGGGTGATCGTTTCTTACCTCGGATACGAACCCGAAAAAATAGATTTTGAGTTGAGTGCCGGGGAAAGCACTAAGAATTTTGGCGTATTCAAAATGATACCTACTTCACAGACGCTGGATGAAATCCTTGTACAGGCTGAGCGTCCACCGGTAATCATGCACAACGACACCATCGAATTCAATGCTTCGTCCTTCACAACGCGCGACGGTGCAACGGTGGAAGACCTCGTAAAAAAACTCCCGGGCGTGGTGGTGGACAGCGAGGGGAACATCACGGCCAATGGCCGGGCGGTCAACAAGGTGCGGGTAGATGGTAAGGATTTTTTTGGTGGAGATCCCCGGATTGCCCTGCGCAATCTGACCAGCGATATGATCGAGAAAGTTCAGATCACCGACGACCGGGAAGAGGACCCGTTGCGTCTAAAAGCCGACGACGAAGTTAGCCAGATTCTCAACCTCAAACTGAAAAAGGACGCCAAAATCCAGGCATTCGGTAAAGCGTACGCCGGGGGTGGGACCAATGAACGGTTTGAACTGGGCGGTATCGTGAACAACTTTGATGATACACTACAGCTCAGTTTTGTGGGTTACTACAACAACCTCACTCAAACCAATCTTTCCATGCACGAAATGCTCAGTCTGGGCAGTTTTCAGGCTAGTCGCATCCGCTTCAATCAGGAAGGGATGAACCTCAATGGCCTCCAAACCGGCGGTGCCCGGTCAGGATTTCCACTATCCCTATTCGGAGGAGCCAATGCCAACGTGACCCTGGGCGGAGCAAAGATAAACCTCCAGTATTTTTATTCGGACTATCAGCAGGAGTTTGGCACTAAGACCTTCAAGGTAACGACCGTACGACCGGATTCGGTTTTCTATTTCAATTCTGAAAACGAAGGAAAGTCCACCAGCAGGGGTCACAATGTCACCGGTGGATTGCGCTGGACCATCGACACGACGACAAATCTCAACCTGAACTTTGGTCTCACCTATGCCAATGGAAGTCGTCCTTCCACCAATACTGAATCTTCTGCATTCAAAAATGAAGAAAATATCCTGCAGAATTTTATCACGAAAGAAGATCCCAATTCTTCCAATTTCAATTTGAACAGCCGACTGTATTTCAATAAAAGGTTAGGCAACAAGGGCCGTAATCTGACGGTAAATTCAAATTTTAACAAAAACAATGAAGATAATGACCTGTTTTCCAATTTTCAGCGGGTTTATTTTCCCAACGCCATCGACTCCGTGATATACTTTGATCAGCTCCGCTCGAAATACGCTCACAATCAGGATTTTTCCATCGAAGCTAATTACACTGAACCACTCATTGAGAATTTTTTCCTGGATATCGGTATAAATTATAAGCGTGGAATCCGCAACAATAAAATTGATACCCGTCAGCTATATACTGGTGAACCGGTCTGGTACCCCATCGATGCGCTTTCCAATGATTTTGATCGCAAAGAAAACAAAACAGGTGCGAAGGCCGGTATCCGATACCAGAAAGGGAAAGTGCAGTTCAATGTGAACACCGATTTTGACAACCTTCGGTATCACAACTATTTCAACGAGGAATTCGTGCCTTTTGAAGAACAGTATCGGTTTATCCGTCCCAATGTTCAAATCAATCTCGACGGATGGCGGATCAATTACCGGTACGATTACCAAATTCCCGATATCGATCAACTCCATCCCATTGTTGACAATACCAACCCATTGTATATCCGGGAGGGGAATCCGGATCTGTCCCCTTACCGGAATCATAACCTCATGGTATCCAAATACGCTTATTCTGGTAAATGGAAATACCGGCTTTATGTGAGCGGCGATTTTAAAAATGAATCCATAATCAATACGACACAGGTCGATGCCAATGGTGTGACCTATTCCCGGCCGGTCAATTATGATGGCAGGAGTTTTGGCATATACTCCGGAGCCGGCATCAACCATACCTTCGAAATGGAAAATCAGAAACTGACAGTGGATTTTAATTTGTTTGGAAATTTCTGGTCCGAACCTTTTCTGGTCAATGAACAGGAGGGTGTTGCCGATAACAGGTTCATCGGAACCAATATCTCGTTCAATTACAATCTTCATGACATATTGGACCTGGCCTCCCGGTACTTTGTGTATTACAATTCAAACACATACGAAAACGTCAATTATCCCGACGTCAACTACTTCAATCACCGGCTGTCCGGTGAATTTACGGTACATCTGCCCTGGGATCTGGAATTTCAGAACGATGTGACATATCAGTTTCAGCCCAATACCATACCGGGCTTCCGTTCCAGCAGCACGATGTGGAACGCTGCCCTGAATAAAAAACTGTTGAAAAGCAAAAAACTGACCTTACGGCTTTCCGTCTATGACCTCCTCGACCAAAACATCAATTTCTACCGCTATGTCAACCACAACACGATCAATGACATTCAACAGAAATCACTCACCCGGTACCTGATGTTGTCCCTGATCTATGATTTCAGAAAAACTGGTGGGGCGCGCGGGTCCCGGGGGCTGATGATCGGAGTAGGCGGATGAATCGATGGGCGATTCAGACGTAATGTCAAATCAATCCTTCACATATAACTCCTTATAAATCGTACGTCGTGAATCGTAAATCGATTTCCCTATATTAGTCTTGTGTAAGCGTAAGAATCAAAGGTCATCAATTCGTTATGGAATGGAAAGAGGTCATTCGGAACATCGAAGATCAACAACGATCAACACAATTGGTTTGTCTACATGGTCCGGAATTACCCGGAAATGCTGAACTCCGTGCGTTGTCAGAAGCATTGAAGGAACTAAAAAACTATTGTGGCCCTAAATTCCGGGAAGTCCTTATTCTGACCTCACGAGCCCAATACATACGTAAACACCAACATGAAGGCCTGTTTTTCCAGCAACGGTATCAGGCCTCCTACAAGGATCAGGGTGAAACAGTCGGGCAACGACTGAAGATGCAGACTCAATTCAATCCTTCAGCCAGGTTGACCACCTGGATCGAGGCCTTTGAATTGGAGGAATTATACGAGAAGCCACTACTTCAGCTTTCTTCCGGAGAATGGCAGCGGTATTCCATATGTGAAGCACTCCTGATGAAGCCTCCTATTCTCATTATCCCAGAATTGCTTAAAGGGCTGGATAATCGCTGGCAGCAACGCATTCTCAATCTGTTGAAAGAAAACATTTCCACTGAGGGCCTGGTGGTTTTCACCGCTGATTTACCCGTTTTGCATCCCGCGGTACACAATCTCCCGATCTCCAATGGCCACTCGAACAAAAAATCTATTCTGCGCACTAATCTCCCGGACACCATAATACAAAAATTCACAACTTACCAGAAAAAGTTCCTTTCCGGACCCAAGGATAAAATTCTGCTTAAAATGGATGGCGTCCGCATCCGCTACGGTTCCAAAACCATCCTTGAGGATATACATTGGACCGTCGCTGCCGGTGAAAAATGGAATATCCAGGGAGCTAACGGTGCAGGGAAGAGCACGCTGATCAGTCTGGTGAATTCAGACAACCCCCAGGGGTACAGCCAGCCCATCAGTTTATTTGACGCACCATACGGTAAGACTTCCATCTGGGACCGAAAAGCCCGGATCGCCTACTATGGGTCTGATTTTTTCCAGTATTTCAATTCAGCCAAAACCATTGAACAGGTCCTATACCAACAACTAAGAACGCCCTATCTTGACACGATACAGCCTCCAGAGACGCTGATCCGGGATTTGATGAACTGGTTTGGATTATGGAAAGACCGATTGATTCCCTATCCTGTCGCCTCCCGGGAAGTGAAACGTCAGGTTCTGTTACTGGCTACATATTTGAAAAGCAGTGATATCCTGGTTCTCGATGAACCCTATCAGGATTTTCGGCAGGAGCGGATCCGACTCAACAACCAGTTCCTGGAAAACACCCAGGTGCACTCTATGCAAACCGTAATTTTTGTCACCCATCGGGCAGACCATAAACCTGCATTTCTCAGCCGCATACTTAAGCTGGACAAAGGCAGAATTTCGATATAATCCCTGAAAAACAGGAATGAAATTGATGTTCACCTAGTGGAAATGGTCGTACACGGGTTTTTGATGGTGTTGCGGAACAATTACCCTATTATTGTTGTCGGTAAGGATGGAAAGGTCATTTTGATGCGATTTTACCGATCGGCATCTTTTTTCTTTAAATACTGGTTATGCTTAGATATTTCATTTTCACTTTGGTATTGTCTGCTCTGGGGACGGGATTATCGGCCCAAAAAAACGGTGAAGTCAAAGGAATTTTACACGATGATACCGGTGCACCACTGCCATTTGCCACAGTCACCATTTATACCGCCGTGGACACGGGGCTGATCGACTATTACCTGACCGATGACGATGGCTCCTTCGAATTGAAAAGACTTCCGGTGGGGGAGACTCTACGGGTCATCATATCGTTTCTGGGCTATGAACCCTACCGGGAAGATTTTGATCTGACCGAAAATCAGCAGATCCGGGATTTTGGAACAATTTCCATGGTCCCCACCTCACAGACTCTGGAGCAAATTCTGGTGCAGGCAGAACGCCCACCGATCATCATGAAAGATGACACGTTGGAATTTAATGCCGGATCTTTTTTCACCAGGGATGGGGCTACGGTAGAAGACCTTGTCAAAAAATTGCCGGGGGTGGTTGTGGATAATCAGGGTAACATAACCGCAAACGGACGTGCGGTGACAAAAGTCCAGGTTGATGGGAAGGATTTCTTCGGAGGCGATCCGCGGATTGCCTTGAGGAACCTGACCAGCGACATGATCAGCTCTGTACAGATCACTGACGACCGGGAGGAAGATCCACAACGGCTTCTGGCCGATGATGAGGTGAATCAGATCATCAACCTAAAACTCAAGAAAGACGCTAAGATAAAGGCCTTTGGTAAGGTGTATGCCGGTGCCGGAACCAATGACCGGTTTGAGACCGGCGGTATCCTCAATTCATTCCGGGATCAATACCAGTTCAGTGTGGTCGGATATTATAACAATCTGTCTAAAACCAATCTCTCAATGGATGAAATCCTCAGCCTGGGTAGCTTTGAGACCCGTCGTCGGGGCTGGTGGGGTGGTGGCGGAATTGAAGGGATCCAGTTTGGATCAGAGGGCTCCGGTTTCCCAACCTCGCTCCTGGGGGGCGCCAATCTCAACGCGACCTACGGCGGTGCCAAAGTCAACCTGCAGTATTTCTATTCCAACAATACGCTCGAATTTGGCTCCAAAACTTTCAAACAGCAAACCATACGTCCCGATTCGACCTTCTTTTACAATTCCGAAACCGACGGGGAATCTCTGAGCCAAGGGCACAATATTACCGGTGGTCTCCGATGGGAAATAGATACGTTGACTCGACTGAATTTCAATTTGGTGCTGAATAAATCGGACGGCGAACGACCATCTGTCAATGAAGAGACGTCCGCGTTCAACGACCGGGACAATCTGATTCAGAATTTCTTTACAAAGGAAGATCCCTATTCTTCCAACATCGGTATCAACACCAGATTGTATTTTAATCGGGAACTGAGCACCAGCGGTCGTAACATCAGTTTCCGTGCTTCATTTGAAAAGAATAGAAACGAAAGCAACCTTTTATCCAATTTTGAAAGAACCTATTTTCAGAACAACCTGGATTCGATCGCTTTCTTCGACCAGATCCGTGATGAATTTACGAACAATCAAAGCTTCGAGGTCGATTTCAGGTACACGGAACCCATCGCTGAAAACTGGTTCATCGATGTGGAAGCTGAATTTCAACCCAGTAGCAGATACAACGATGTACAGACCAGGCAACAATTTCAAATGGATAACAATTGGGCTATAGTGGACAACCTCACTAGCAGCTTGCAGCGCGATCAGAAAGAAACTGAAATCGGGGCAGGGATCCGGTACCAGAAGGAACAGGTGCAGATAAGCATGGATTTTGAATACAATTTCCTGAACTATAATAACCAGTTTGGAGACGAAATACCCGATTTTAAAGAAAATTACAAATTTTTCAGCCCGCGATTCCGGGTAGTACTGGACGGGTGGCGACTATTTTACAGGTATGATTATGACACCCCCGATATCGGGCAGCTACAGCCTATTGCCAACAATACCAATCCGCTCTTTATTTTTGAGGGGAATCCCGATTTGAAGCCCATTCGTTCACACGGTGTATGGATATCGAAATACTCCTACTCCCGCGACTGGAAATACAGAATGTTTCTGGGTGGAGATTACCGAACGGATAACATAATCAATATGTCCCGCGTGGATGCCAGTGGGGTGACATATTCAATGCCTATTAATTTTGCTGCAAAGGCTTTCAACATTCGCGGGGGAACCGGGATCAACCGGACATTTGAGCTGGAAAATCAAAAGATCAGCGTTGATTTGGATTTGAATGCCAATGTAGGAACCAGTCCGTTTTTTATCAATGGTCAGGAAGGCCTTTCCAAATATACTCAGCTCGGTGGTGGATTCACGATGAACTACAACTTCAATGACGTGATCGATTTTTCCCCCCGGTATAGTCTGGATTACAACAGAAATACCTATGAAAAAGTCGATTACAGGGATGTGAATATATTCAACCATCGGGTTTCAGCGGATTTCACGGTCTACCTGCCCTGGGATATGGAATTTCAAAACGACCTGACTTACCGGTACATCCCGCAGACTACTCCGGGATTCAGAAAAAGCAGTTTTATCTGGCACGCTGCACTCAATAAAAAGATATTGCCCAGTAAAAAGTTGACTATCCGGCTCAGCGCCTACGACATACTCGACCAGAATATCGACTTTTACCGATATGTCAACTTCAACAATATAGTAGACGGTCAGCGGAAATCACTTTCCCAGTATTTGTTATTATCTGTGATTTACGATTTTCGTGATACCAGTAGAAACCGTGGTGGCGAACGGGGCGGTCCTGGTGGAAGACGTGGTGGATAGGAAGATTGCGGAAACGCAAAGCCGAAGCCGAATAGAATCCTTTACGCCACCGATTCTCTACAGATTTTGGCTGTTAAGGTCCTTTACCGCATGATCGCAGGCCCCATATAAGTCAGTGATGGCCGGTATTCACGGATGCTGCTCCCGGTGTATCGGTTTCCGGAATTATGATTTCACCCTTTACATGGAGCAATACAGCATTTTCTTTTGTAAAGACGCATCGTTTCCGGTCTGTACCTGGCTGGCATCTATTGAAAAACCAGAATGGTAGAGGCACTCATACCGGCTCCAATGAGAACCGCAACTTTTTTCATAGCGTCACGTCTTTTCACAATATATTTTTAAATTTTAGTATCTTAGGTGGCTTAATATAGTCATTTTCCCATTATGTCTTTAGATTTATGAGAAAATGTACCTACAGACGGTTAGAATTTTCAGGATGTGCCGAAACTGCTCGTGTGAATCAATATAGAATAACACCTTTTGAAATGCAGGGTAATTATTAGTTTAGAGCCAAAATATTTCAAAATCATATGAAAAAAGTTTTCCTTCCCACTGATTTTTCGGAAAATGCCCGGGAGAGTCTGGAATATGCCGCCAGTTTATTCGCTAACGAACCGGTGGAATTTATAGTGATTCATGCCTATGATCCACTTCCCACCCCTGCTTATGTGACCAGTACCAAGCTGGATGAAACAATAGAAGCAGACAGCCTGCGGGATTTGGAAATAGAACGCCAATTTATGGAGGGGCTAACCCACCATCCAGATACCATCCTCACCGTTCTGAGTAGAAAAGGTGCACTGGCCAATGTACTTCGGCAATCGGGTGCAAATCGAAATGTAGATCTCATCATCATGAGTCCAAGGGGAGAGGGACAAAGCTTGGGATTTGGATCCAACACGCTCGCTGTTATGCGGAATTCCCAGATACCCGTCCTTGTTATCCTGGAGCACAAGGCATTCATCCCCTACAAAAAAGTTCTCTTTGCTGCCGACCTCGTGGGCTATTCAAGGGATATGCTTTCTTTTCCGCTTGACTTCTTTGTCCGGGAATTTAATTCCAGTATTGAAGTCGTGCATTTCGGACTGGAAGATTCGGAGGAAAAAACCGAAGTAATGACCGATCTGGTGAAGATTTTCGGGAAAGAAAGGACAAGTGTTGAATATGTTAATGAAGATAATGTGTTGGAGGGACTCAACAATTCCATTGCAAAATCTCAACCTGACCTGTTGGTATTGGTCAATAGGCACCGGTGGTTTTTCTCGAAGCTGTTTATAAAGTCCGTTACGAAGAATATGATCGTAGATTCACCCATTCCAATACTTGTTCTACAGGATAAAGCGTAATGGTAATTTTCAGAAAATTTTATGACGTTTCCAGGCTAAATAATTTTCCCTGATTGGCATAATGTCCGGGGAATTCATGTTGTAGTAATTGTCTTTTGATGTCCTTCCCGTATATGTATCCGGTCAACCGGCCGTTTTTGCCAATGACACGATGACAGGGAACGACAATGACCAGTGGATTGTGCGAGATGGCATTCCCCACCGCACGGGCCAGTTTCGGTTTCTGCAGAAAATCGGCAATATCGGTATAAGTCCGGGTCTTGCCATACGGTATGGTACACAGTATTCTCCAGATACTCACATAAAAATCGGGGTGACCGCTCCAGTCAAATTGAATATTGAATTCCTTCAGACTGCCGTCAAAATAAGCGTTTAACTGTTCAACGACAGAATTAAGCGCACCATCATATCCAATGGGTGATGTTTCTGCAGCTTCACCTGTCAGAATCTGAAGACTCTTCAATCCCCTTTCACTGCCTTTTAGACGGAGAGGTCCAACAGGAGATGATATGATTCCCTGAGCGGTCATGCATTAAATATAACAATTATTTATCACAAACTTATACGAACATATAAAATTATCCGGATGGATTGCAATAACGAAAGGGAAAGCAATGAAGTGAATTGGAATAAAAAACCCATCAACGCTAAAGGATTGCAAAGCATTGACGGGTATTGTACTTTAAAGTGTGGTACCTCCAGGAATCGAACCAGGGACACCAGGATTTTCAGTCCTGTGCTCTACCAACTGAGCTAAGGTACCAACGAATTTTCTGTCTGTGCGGAAGCCCTGTTCTTTAACAATATATCAGCGTGTCTGAATGTTAATAGAGCATCGCTGCGTAGTAGGACAACAGGACTAAGCCCTGACTTAATAATTTCGATTTGCAAAGGTAATTTCTTTTTTTAGTTCCACAAAGCAAATATCTAATAAATCCATGATGTCGAAAAACCCTTCTCTACCACTACTCATCCTGATGGCCGTCATTGCTGTTGCAGGTTTTGTCGGATATGCCTACTGGGACTCCACAATCGGACTCATTTTATTGTTTGCAGGCGTTATTCTCGGCGGTAGCATACTGATCTTCAAAAAGGAAATCAACCTGCAGGTCAACAAACGTTCCGGCAAATCGCTCAACGCAAAGGAAATGCAATATCTGAATGAAAACTTCCCCTTGCTCCTGCACGTTCCGGCTACCAAACGCCCACTTTTCTTTCAAAAAGTACACCTTTTCGTACTAGACAAAGAAATCATCAGCCAGGATCCGTCACAACGGGTCTATCATCCGGCAGTTTTGCTTTGCGGAGCCTACGCCGCGTTTTTTGAAATGAAAAAGCAAACAGTCGCTGTACCCTTTTCCGGCATACCGGTCTATGTGTTTTATGGCCATCCCTTCCCTTCCCCGCAATTTCCAAAGCAATTGCACATTTCCGAATATTTTGCCGAAGATGGTGCCTTGCTGTTTTCCGTGCCACATATGATCAAGGGAAACGATGACCCGGGCCGCTTTATGAATATTCTGCTTTACGAAAGCGCAAAGGTCACCCTTAACGGCCATTTTGAGTCGGTCGAATTCCCATCCCTGAACACACTCTGCAATTTCGGCGGTTTCACAGTGCAGAAAATGGAAGAATACATCGGATTGGGGCGCGACCACATTTCTGTAAAAGCCTTTGCGCTGACTCAGTTTTTCATCGATGTTAACCGGTTTTCGGCGGCTTTTCCCCGGATCGGAGAACTATTCCGGAAAGAGTTCCTCCAGGTCGGGCTTTAAGATCTTGTGGAAGTTTTCTACCACAGACAGTCCTTAAAAGTCTAATCCATATTGCGGATAATCTCCGTACCAAATTCAGAACATTTCAACAGGGTAGCGCCCTCCATCAGTCGTTCAAAATCATAAGTCACGCGCTTTGATGAAATGGCTCCTTCGATTCCCTTTACAATCAAATCGGCCGCTTCGTTCCATTTCATATATCGGAACATCATCTCACCTGACAGGATCACAGAACTTGGATTGACCTTGTCCTGGCCCGCGTATTTAGGTGCAGTACCGTGTGTAGCTTCGAAGATGGATTTCCCGGTGATATAGTTGATATTGGCTCCCGGAGCGATTCCGATTCCACCTACCTGAGCAGCCAGGGCATCGGAGATATAGTCCCCGTTAAGGTTGAGCGTGGCGATCACATGGTATTCTTTCGGACGAAGCAGAATTTGCTGCAGGAAAGCATCGGCGATGGCATCCTTGATGATCAGCGATTTTCCGTCTTTGTTGATGATCTGCCAGGGTCCACCCTCATAGTCCTGGGAACCAAAATCGTTTTTCGCTACTTCGTATCCCCACTCCTTGAACTTACCCTCGGTAAATTTCATGATATTCCCTTTGTGTACCAGTGTCAGACTTGGAACACCCTGATCCAGAGCGTAATCGATGGCGGCTTCCACGAGTCGGGAAGTTCCTTCACTGGATACCGGCTTCACCCCGATCGAAGAGGTTTTAGGAAAACGGATCTGCGTGGCGCCCATCTCATTGATGAGAAAATCGATGACCTTTTCCGCTTCAGGGGTCCCCGCCAGGTATTCAATTCCGGCGTAAATATCTTCTGTATTTTCTCTGAAAATGGTCATGTTCACGTCACCCGGTTCTTTGACAGGAGAAGGAACGCCCTGGAACCACCGCACGGGACGAACACAAGCGTAAAGGTCCAGTTTTTGACGTAATGCCACATTGAGGGAACGGATACCACCTCCTACGGGCGTTGTCAATGGGCCCTTGATCGCTACCAGATATTCATCAATGGCATCCAGTGTAGCCTGGGGCAACCATTCGCCGGTCTGATCGAAGGCTTTCTGTCCGGCCAGGACTTCCATCCATTCGATTTTTCGCTGTCCGTTGTATGCTTTTTCCACCGCAGCATCAAAGACTCTCACTGAAGCTGCCCAGATATCAGCGCCAATACCATCCCCTTCAATAAATGGGATGACAGGATTGTCAGGCACATTCAATACTTTGTTATCGATGGTAATTTTTTGTCCACTCATGTATTGGTTTGGTTTTGGTAATTGAAGAAAAATTAAAGGACTGCAAAGTTACAATTTTCTTTGACTATACCCAATATCGGTTACGATAACCGAATCGCTCAATAAAAAGCTTAGTTTTTCAAACGCCCGGAGAAGGAATTGTACAAAATGTGCTGCATCGCGAGAGCCTTTGGGCCGGGCTTGCTCATTTGAAGGTGGAATCTCTGTCCCGATCCGCTGAAATCGTAACGACACCTCCGGGAATAAATTTAATCGATACATTTTCGCGATTTAGAGCTTAATTTTACTATCTTTCAACCAAAGTTTCTTCACCATGCGAATTTTACTTTTCACCTTTTTGATTTTAGGATTCTGTGCCTTTGCTCATACTCAGGAGACCAATTATGATGAGAGTAAGGTCCCGGACTTTACCTTACCGGAACTGATGACCACCCTGGATCACAAAAGGGTGAAAAAGGTGAAAACCTGGGAAAAAGTTCGCCGTCCCGAGCTACTGGAAATCTTTGCCACTCAAATGTATGGGACCATCCCGGAAAAAAATGTCGATGTCCGGTTTGAAATGATCCAGGACGTGGATGATGCGATTGAAGGAATCGCAGATCTGAAAGAGGTAGATCTGATCTTTTCGAGCGACCAGGGGGAACACTCAGCCCGCCTGCTTTTATTCCTTCCCCACGGAGCCAATGGTCCGGTACCCCTGTTCCTGGGCCTTAATTTTTACGGGAATCACACCATCCATCCCTCGCCGCTCATCTCTCTGCATGAAAGCTGGGTACGCAATAATGAAGCATTTATGGTTACGGCTAACCGGGTAGATGATCGCTCCCGGGGTGTTCGTACATCACGCTGGCCGGTGGAATATATCGTCGGTCAGGGCTACGGATTGGGCGTGATTTACTATGGTGATCTGGATCCGGACTTTGACGATGGATTTCAAAATGGTCTGCATCCATTATTCTATACCGCGGGGCAGACGAAGCCCACCAAAGAACAATGGGGCAGCATCGGAATTTGGGCCTGGGGTTTGTCTCGTGCACTGGATTATCTGGAAACCGATTCCGACGTTAATGCAGAAGAAGTCATCGTATTCGGTCATTCCCGCCTGGGAAAAACTTCGCTGTGGGCAGGTGCGGTCGATGAGCGTTTTGCAGGGGTCATATCCAATGATTCAGGATGTGGTGGAGCCGCATTGTCCAAAAGAAAATATGGAGAAACAGTAGCTGTGATCAACAAGGCATTCCCCCATTGGTTCAACGATAATTTCAATCAATACAACAACAACGAAGAAGCCCTTCCCTTCGATCAGCATATGCTAATCGCTCTGATGGCTCCACGGCCAACTTATATAGCCAGCGCCGTGGAAGACCAGTGGGCCGATCCGAAAGGAGAATACCTCTCCGGGTATTATGCCGGACCAGCCTATGAACTGTATAAGAAAGATACTTTCTCTTCTCCAGAATCGCCGGGTATTGATCAGCCCCGCATGACCGAAAGTGTATCGTACCATATCCGGACCGGTAAACACGATGTGACGCAGTTTGACTGGGAACAATATATCCGTTGGGCGAATCAGTATGTGATAAGAAATTGATACTTTAATACGTGATTTTAACCCTGGTTCGTTCAGGAACCCTGGTTCGATCAGGAACCCCGGTTCGATCAGGTGAGGGGTACGTTCGGTACTACCCTTTAACTGGCCCTACCTGATCAACAACAAATCCAATCCCATTCGTTCCTTGCGTCCACCAAACAGAAGCACATCAATCTGTACTGCATATATCCCGGGTGGTGCCTCGACCCCAGCATGGTGACCATCCCAGCCTGCGGGTACCGAACCGGTATCATCCGTATAGTTTTTTATAAAAACAAAATTCCCATAGCGATCGTATATTTCCAACCGCTCAATACGTTGAATATCCCTTGTCGGGCGGATGATATACAGATCATTGATCCCGTCTCCATTGGGTGAAAATGCATTGGGGAAGTCGTATGATTCCGGATCCTGTTCCGGTAAAATGATGTGTACCATCAGAGTGTCTGTATAATAACACCGGTCGTAAACTGATGCTTCGTAATACAATAGTCCGGATTCGGTGGGTTGATATTGCAGGTTCCGGTCGTTGCCGATGCCTGTACCGTTGTATCTCCAGCCCAATTGCGTCAGATTTTCCATTTCGGGCAGGACAAAAGACAAAGTATCTCCCTGGTAAATAGCGAGCGTGGTGGTATCCCATAAATCGATAGCTGGCGGTGCAGATAATACCGAGAAGGCTGTATCGAGCGTACATCCATCGTCATTCCACAACTGCACTTCGTATCTTCCGGATTTGTCGAGACCCAGGGAATCCTTATCCACGGTGAGGACCGGGCCCCCGTCTATCTGATATTGAATGAGGCCTTCATAAAGTGGATCGTCATTCATAATCCGGAAATCAATCTTGGTATCTCCCGGACAAAGTATCAGATCCGTATCCCATGAAACGTGTAATTTCTGCGGCTCTTTTATTCTATAATGCAAGGTGTCAATACATCCCTGTTCATTTTCTGTTTCGATAATATAAGTTCCGGCAACCAGTCCAGTCACAGTGTCTCCCTGAAAAACAGCATCATCGTTGAGTAGGTCAAACCGATAGTGGGGCCCTGCCGGGGTTGCGATCAGCCCAATCCGACCACCAAACGGGTTGAGGCAGGTGGGATGCTGCACCCGACCAGGATCAACTGCCACTTCAAAACCCGGAGGAACCCGTTCCTGCACGACAATCGTTTCCGTGATCTCAAATCCAAAGGAATCCCGGATTGTAAATTCGTATTGACCGGGCGGCACATCGGAGATCAGAAACGGAACAGACCGGATTACCGAATCTCGTATTGCCGATGAATGAAAGGTGTAGGTATATGGATAAGCTTCGGCATTGATAATATCCAGTTCGATGCGACGACCACCATCACGATTGTTACACAGCTGATTGAGATCGTAATTGATCTCCCGGTCCTCCTGCACGGCGATTCCTCCAGGCGAAGTTATATTTTCTGTTTCGAAACCTTGAATTGAAATTTTCGTATCCTTTTCCTGTCCTGAAGAATACCCCATTTTCACCAATGTGCCCGCATCAGCCAGGGCTTTTCCGCACCATTCGAATAAAATGGTGCTGTCTGCCAGGGTGACGGGGTCTTCCGATTGAAATCGGAGCAGAATCTCATTTTTATCCGAAGCCATTATATCGCTGACACTGATCTGACCTTCCAACAGCGGATGGATATTTTTGATGGCCGTAAAATCAAGCGAATCCTGATCCCAGGCGAGCGAAATTTCAAAAGCGGTCACTGACTCGAATTGAAATACGCGGACAGGAACACATTT
>CBFGVZ010000066.1:0-17170 GCA_965652315.1 uncultured Saprospiraceae bacterium
ATAAAGCAAATACCATGCACAATCCCGGGGTAACGTAAATACCGTGCATAATCCAGCCTATGGGAATATAAATGTGTTGCAAGTTTGACAAGCCGGGGGTTTTTCTTATCTTTGCACGTAACTAAATGGGGTGTCTTTCCTATCCACCCACATTGACGGGGTGATAGGATGAAATAAAGGCTGAGAATAAACCCATCGTTCCCATTCTTTAAAGGGAATGAACACCTGATACGGGTAATGCCGGCGTAGGGAGTTTTAGCATCTGAAAATATTGTTTAACAAGATTGTGCGGCGACATGTGTCGTGATATGCCTGTGGTCTGCATTTTCGGGTTCTAAAAATTTAAGTTATGAAATGGTGGATTTTGTTTTGGAGTATTGTCTTCAGCAGTGGAACTGTATTTGGACAATCGTATTATGATCTGACCGGAACAGTGTCAGATGAAGATGGCGAGCCGCTGGTAGGAGCGCATGTGTCCTTAACCCCGGAGGACCAACTGGCAACAACCGACCTGGATGGCCGGTTTGAATTTCTTCGCCTGGAGTCCGGATCGTACACCATCGAGATATCGTATATTGGTTACCAACCTTATAGCCAGAGTATAGAGCTGGATCAGTCCTACGATCTGGAGCTCAGTCTGTCACCAGGACAGATTTTGACTGACGAAATAGTGGTGCAGGGCTTGCGCGCCAATATCAATACCGGAACTACTTTTGAGAATCTGGAGAAGGAAGAAATCCAGCGCAAAAACACCGGGCAGGACCTGCCATTTCTCCTCCAGATGACCCCTTCGGTAGTTGTGACATCGGACGCCGGACATGGAGTAGGGTACACCGGCATGCGGATCCGTGGTTCGGACGCCACCCGGATCAATGCCACAATCAACGGAATCCCGTATAATGACGCTGAAAGTCAGGGAACTTTCTGGGTGAACCTGCCCGATTTTGCCTCTTCGGTGGAGAGCATTCAGATACAGCGCGGAGTCGGTACCTCCACTAATGGAGCCGGTGCATTCGGTGCTAGCCTCAACATCAATACCAATGCACTGCATCCGGAGCCTTATATTCTATTGAACAACAGTTACGGTTCATTTAATACATGGAAAAACACCGTAGCGCTAGGCAGTGGCCTGATATCCGATCGGTTTGTCCTGGATGCCCGCCTGTCCCGCATCACCTCGGATGGTTACATCGATCGTGCCTTTTCCAACCTCCACTCACTTTACCTGTCCGGTGGCTGGTATGGGGATCGGAGCATTTTGCGATTTAATCTGATCACCGGAAAGGAAAAAACCTACCAGGCCTGGAATGGCGTACCGGAAGAAGTCCTGACCACGGACCGGACTTACAATGAATTCACCTATCCCGATCAGACCGACAACTACCTACAGACCCATTATCAACTGCATTTTTCAAGACAGGAATCCCGGGAGTTCAACTGGAGTTTGTCCGCGAATTACACCCGGGGAGCGGGGTATTATGAAGAATTCAAAGAGGAAGAGGATTTTGAGGATTACAGCCTAAGGCCCATACAACTGGGCGATACGACTATAGCCACAACCGATCTGGTCCGTCGACGTTGGCTGGACAACCACTTCTACGGGCTGACCACGCGCGCGAATTGGACACCATCCGAATCTCTTGAATGGGTGCTCGGGGCGGCTTTTTATCAGTACATCGGGGATCATTTTGGTGAAATCATTTGGGCCCGCTATGCCTCGAATTCTTTTATCAAAGACCGGTATTATTTCAACGATGCATTGAAGAACGACGCCAATGCCTACCTCAAAACGACATGGACCAACGACCACCTGTCTGTCTTCCTGGACTTACAGACCCGTCTGGTGTATTATTCATTCCTGGGAATCGACCGCAATGGTCATCCACTGGAACAGGATGCGTCACTGGTGTTCTTCAATCCCAAAATCGGAGTGACCTACCACACCAGTTCTGATGCCCAGTGGTATGCTTCCATCGCCAAGGGAAGTCGTGAGCCCAACAGAGATGATTACACCGAAGCTCCGGAAGAGCAACGACCCGAACCGGAGGAATTATATGACATTGAGGCCGGGTATCGCTTCAATACCTCCAACCACAGGTTTACGGCCAACCTTTTTTATATGAAATACCTGAATCAACTGGTGCTCAACGGGCAAATCAACGACGTGGGAACCTATGTCCGGACCAATGTGAAGGACAGCTATCGAATAGGCGTTGAAATCTCGGAGCAATACGCGTTTAGTGACCGCTGGCAGATCGGCGGAAATCTGACCTGGAGTCTCAACCGGATTCCGGAATATATACAATATACAGATGTTTACGATGGTGATTTCAATTTCATCGGCCAGGAGGAGAACGTATATGAAAATACGACGATTGCGTTTTCACCCGGATTGACTGGGAATGTGCAGTTGCGCTTTTCGCCTGTGGAACCACTGAGTCTGACCTGGGATACGAAATACGTAGGACGGCAATATATGGACAATACAACAACAGAGACCCGGAGTATCGATCCATTTACTTTTTCCAATTTGCGTATTGCCTTTGAAAGACCGGTTTTGAATCTCGACAATTTGCAGCTCGCCCTGGATCTGAAGAATGTTTTCAATACCTTATATGAATCAAATGGATATACCTTTGGATATATATATGATGGTGTTCGGTCGGATTTCAACTATTATTATCCACAGGCGGGGTTTCATTTTATGCTATCTATGAATGTGGGTTTTTGATTGAATTGATCCGGGAATGCCCGTTTGGCTTAAAACATCTATGGTCTCTGTTAGGAAATGATCAATTTCTGGCAGTGGATGGGTGAAATTCCAATGTAGCGGATGAAATTTTTTCCAGAACGGAATATTGGATAATTTCCGAAGAAGAAAAATTTCCTTAAATTGGGACGGTCAAAAATGATAGGCATGAAAAGTTTTTTAAAATCTGGCGTTTTGGCGTTGGTATTTGGATTGATGGGAATATGTGGTGCTGCCGCTTCCCCCTTCAATTCAGTAGTAAATCCTGACCCTCAGCCAGTAATAGTTATACCTGGTGGAACGGTGTATGAATCCCTGCAGTTTTACAGCGAAATTCTGGGTCGGGATGTAGCCTATAGCGTATATCTACCCCCCGCCTACGAAGAAAGTACGATGAATTTTCCGGTGTTGTACCTGTTACATGGTTATAGTGATGATGATACAGGATGGGTGCAATTTGGTCAGGTCAAGCGTATTGCTGATCAGGCATTTGCCAGTCATGACGCTGCCCAGACGATCATCATAATGCCCGATGGAGGAGTCACGTGGTACGTCAATACTGCTGATGGTAAGCAGCCATACGAAGATTTTCTGGTGAAGGAACTGATTCCTCATGTCGACAGCGAATTTCGGACGCGGGAGGACCGCCAGTTTCGGGCCGTGGCCGGATTGTCCATGGGCGGGTTTGGAGCACTGATGCTAGGACTCCGGCATCCGGAACTTTTTTCTTCCAGTGGAGTACTGAGTGCCGGGGTATTGACCGATGATGAAATCCTGGCGATGAATGGAGATCAGTGGAACCGAATGTTTGGGCTGCCCTTTGGTAAGGACCTGGAAGGGAAGAAACGACTGGAAGGAAATTACGGACAATACACCCCTCAGGCCATGATTGATGCCTATAAGAAAAAAGACCACACGACCCGCTTTTACATTGATTGTGGTGATGATGATTTCCTGATTCTGGGTAACCTGGCGCTTCATGCTCAAATGATTAAAGCAGAAATCCCTCATGAGTTCCGGGTCAGAGATGGCGGTCATTCCTGGTCATACTGGCGAAGTGCGCTGCCCGAGGTACTCACTTTTATCAGTGAGGTGTTTCATCGCTGATAATAAGTCAACCGAAATCGCGTACATTTTATCTGTATCCGCAACCAAATCTGGTTGAAGTTCTTTTATTTTCATCTGCAATGATCATCTAAAAACCAACCAATGTATGTACTGGAAAACGTTTGATGGAATACCTGTGTCAGATGACCTGTGTGAATGGGTGGAGAAAGTCATTCGGGCAGAGAATGATAAAGGATACAAAATCAGAATTTGTGTGGGAACGGATTCCCAGGTTCATACCCATACGATCGATTTTGCTTCGGTGATCGTCTTTATACGGGAGAAACAAGGTGGCTTTATGTATTTCAATAAAAGCTCAATGCGAAAAAATGGAATGCCCCTCAGGGAACGCCTGATTATGGAAGTAGGGAAATCTGTAGAAATCGCCTACAGGATTAATGATTTACTCGTCAGCTATGGGGTGCCACTGGAAGTCCATGCAGATATCAACCGTGACGAAGCATGTCTGTCTCATGTGGCTCTGAAGGAAGCTATAGGATATATCAGAGGCATGGGCTTTGACTTCAAGGTGAAACCATATGCTTTTGCCAGTTCCAGTTGTGCTGATCGCTTCGTATAAATACGTCCTTTCAATGTTAAATTTCCAACATGGTGCATATCATTACGACCGGTGGTACTTTCGATAAAGAGTACAATTACATTTCCGGAGAATTGATTTTCATAGATACACATTTGCCCGAAATGCTGAAAAGAGCCCGCTGTGGTCTCGATGTCCGGGTGGAAAAACTCATGATGGTGGACAGTCTGGACATGACCGCGGAACAACGGGACCTGATTGCAATTCGGTGTGCAGATTCCCCTGCTTCTCAGATTGTGATCACCCATGGTACTGATACAATGGTGGAAACAGCCCGTCGTCTGGCTCTTGAAACCAAACTCCAGGAAAAAACCATTGTAATCACCGGTGCCATGGTGCCCTATTCCCTGGGGATGTCTTCGGACGGGTTTTTTAATATCGGCAGTGCTTTGTCTTTTGTGCAGATTCTTGATTACGGTATTTATGTAGCTATGAATGGTCGGATTTTTCCGTGGGATAACGTTCAGAAAAACTACAATACTGGATTTTTTGAACGGATACGACAATCCGATTGACCATTTTAGGGTTCTATATGTTAATTATCTACATATGGTAGAATTTTTTAATATGAAATATTAAATTTGTTTGTACATTTGGGACAACTATAAAGACAACTTAATGAGACGAATTGCCCTGGGACTATGTTTCGTGATTGGAATGATTCTGACAATGGATGTTCAGGCACAGAATCCTTTGCAGAAAGATGCGATCAATTTCAAGGTCTTGTTCATGGACTACACCGGGCCAGCGATAGGTGATTACGGAAATTTGACCGGCTACACAAATGGCGTAGAAGTAGGTTATTCCAGAAACCTTTGGAACTTTCTCAATCTCAATGTCCCGCTTCGATTTGCGGTCGTAAATTTTAATGAACCTGGACTGAACAACGTGACCGGCGATCTGGGGGCACTGCTTCAGGCTCAGTTGTGGAATCGTGGCAGTCAGTTTATTCCGTACGTAACCACTGGTATCAACGGTGTTTATGAATTCAAGCATGATCAGCAATTCGGATTACAGATACCGGCAGGAATTGGTATGGATATTAAAATAGGGACTAGTGCATACATAAATGCTCAGGTGGAATACCGGTACGGACTGGAAGAAGACCGATCGAACATCCACGTAGGCCTGGGATTAAAATATTTACTGGGTGAATCTTCCCGTGAGAAAAAAGTATTATTGAGACCAGTTGATTCTGATAAGGATGGGGTGATCGATGAAGAGGATGATTGTCCAGATATCCCTGGTTTGGCACAGTATAATGGTTGCCCCGATACAGATGGAGACGGGATTCCGGACCACCTGGATCTGTGTCCCGATATTGCTGGGTCGGCTTCGGGTCAGGGCTGTCCTGACAGTGATGGGGATGGTGTGATCGATCCGGAGGATGAATGCCCCAATCTGCCAGGACCTGCAGAGAATAATGGGTGCCCGGAATTTGACAAGGACGGTGATGGTATCCCCGATAACCAGGATGATTGCCCGGATGAGGCAGGCCCGGCTGCCACCAATGGCTGTCCAGATAGTGACGGTGATGGTGTCCCTGATAGAGAGGATCGTTGTCCTGAACAGCCCGGTGAAGCAAGATACAATGGATGCCCGGACAGTGATGGAGACGGCGTCCACGACGGCATCGATAAATGTCCTGGTACACCCGGGGAAGCCAGCAATGACGGATGTCCTGTGGTCAAAGAGGAAGTAAAGGAAATTCTGGATTTTGCGCGTAAAGCAGTTCAGTTTGAAGTAGGTCGTGCGAATTTACAGCCCCAATCCTATGTGGTGCTGGATCAGATTGTGGATATTCTTGAGGAAAATCCGGCTTATGGCCTGCAAATATCCGGACATACGGATGCTACTGGAGACAATACTTCTAATCTCAATTTATCTGCTCAACGAGCCAAAGCTTGTTATGACTATCTGATTCAAAAGGGTATTTCTGCCGACAGACTTGATTTTGTAGGATATGGCGAAGATAGACCAATCGCCACCAATGATACCGCAGAAGGCCGGAAATTGAATCGACGGGTGGAATTTGTGGTGAAGTTCAAATAGTCGATGCAGGAAGGGCCAGGGGAAACACCTGCGACAAAAAATCCTGACATTCCCATACGGACACAGAAGGGCAGCCGTCTGGCATGGTACCGAAGCAAAAGCCACTTATGAATTGTGGAGTAACGGTATGTGAGGTACTTTCAAACCTGCCCAGATTCAGATTCATACGAGCGCGGCGGGTAATGCAGAGCCATAGGCAAGTGGTTGAACTATAATTTAGTTTTCACATAGTGTCCGTGCATTTGCCTCGATTCTTCTATTTCTTCGGTTGGCATTATTTGCCTTTCCCTGTAAAATGGTTAATTGGATATTTGTAACTTTGTCCTATGATTGACAAGTTGAATCAGATCGAGATAAAATTTCATGAAGTCGAGGAACAATTGACCGACCCTGCGGTCATTTCTGACATGGACAGATATACCCGCCTCAGTAAAGAATATAAGGAGCTCAAAGAATTGGTGGAAGTTTCCAGGCAGTACGCGAATCTACTTGATTCGCGAAAAGTTGCCGAAGAGATGATTGACGATCCGGATCCGGAATTACAGGAAATGGGCGCAGAAGAACTTGACACAATCAATGACAGCATTGAGCAACTGGAAGAAGACATCAAATTGATGCTGCTTCCCAAAGATCCGGAGGATACCAAGGATGTCATCATGGAAATCCGGTCCGGAACCGGGGGAGATGAAGCCAGTATATTTGCAGGTGACCTTTATCGGATGTACAGTAAATACTTCGAACATCGCGGATGGAAACAGAATATTTTATACTCCAATGAGGGTACCGTCGGCGGCTACAATAAAATTGAACTGGAGGTGAGTGGAGACAATGTATATAGTTTTATGAAGTATGAATCGGGTGCGCACCGGGTACAGCGGGTACCACAAACCGAGTCCCAGGGGCGGGTACATACTTCAGCAGCCACGGTGGCTATCATGCCCAAGCTGGAGATGGGTGATGTGGACATCAATAAGTCTGATCTGCGCGTGGATACATTCCGTTCCAGCGGAGCTGGCGGACAACATGTCAATAAAACAGAATCAGGGGTTCGTTTTACGCATATTCCAACCGGCATCGTAGCGGAGAGTACGGACGGACGGTCTCAGATCCGAAACCGGGAAATTGCATTGCAACGGCTGTATCAGAAAATTTATGATGCTAGAAAAGAAGCCCACGAATCCAGTCAGGCGGCCCGGCGTAAAAGCCTGGTCGGCAGCGGAGACCGTTCCGACAAGATTCGCACGTACAATTATCCCCAAAACCGCGTGACCGATCATCGGATCAACCTGACCTTATATTCACTCGATAAGATTATGGAGGGAGACCTGGATGAGATCATCGACAGCCTCCGGATCTATGAGAATACTGAAAAAATGAAGGAATTGGATGGCGCATTTTAACACAAGCGCTCGCCGTCGAACCAGTGCGACATGTAATATCGTGTAAACGGTCCCCATTCACTGAAATAATAATCCTCATCGGGTGTTTTACCGACTTCTGTACAGGTATATCCTAACAAAGGATACTGACAGGAACTTATTCGTGATTTTAGTAGCAGTGCTGTGGGCTTTTTTAAGGTATGAATCGGTGAAATAAGTTTTTATATTAATCTATTTTCCACTCGGTATAAATTAATTTCTGAAGAATACACTATAAACAGCACCCAGGATGCAAAGAATCAGTACATAATATGCTACCATAGCCGCTTTAGAATAGCGACTGGCAAATTGAGCGGTAAACCACCCACCTGCCATTTGACCAAATCCGATGGTCAGTCCATAGCCCCAATGAACCATTCCCTGCCATGCGAAGACCACTACAGCGATGCTGGTAATCACCACGATAATCAGAGCCTTGAGTATATTCGCATTGATCAGGTCCTGATTTCCGATGAGTACGAAAATGGCAATAGTGAAAATCCCCATCCCCATCTGGATGAATCCCCCGTAAATTCCCAGAATAAAATAGAAGATCCACGACCATTTTGATTCATCCGGGGCAGCTTCAGTCATTTTTGGACGCAACCATCTTTTGGGTTTGAAGAGGATCAGGATCAGCATAACAAGTAGAAGGTATTTGTAAACTGCGACAAAACCTTCCGGAGAAATAATTATAGCCAGATAAATACCCAGGATGGCGCCCAAAACGGGTATGAGTACGGCGCGGTAGTTTTGTTCCAGACCGAGTCTTCCTTCCCTATGAAAGCTCAGTACGGCGGCCCCAGTCTGTGTAAGGACTCCTACCCGGTTGGTGCCGTTGGCAACGTGAGCGGGTAAACCAAAAAATTCCATCAGAACCGCCAGGGTAATAGCACTTCCATTTCCTGCAAGCGTATTGATAAATCCTGCCAGTAAGCCCGCTCCAATTCCTACAAGGGCCTCAAATATCGTCATGTTCTCCTATTTCCTGGCATAATTCTATTAAAACCTTATTGGTAGAATTGGGATGAAGAAATACGACCCATTTGTCATCGGCTCCTTTCTGGGGCGTTTCATCGATCAAACGATAGCCCAAATCCTGGAGTCGGATGATTTCTTTCTTAATGTCGTCCACTTCAAAGGCGATGTGGTGGATTCCTTCCCCAAATTTTTCAAGATATTTGCTGACCGGTCCGTTGGGATCTGTCGATTTGAGAAGTTCGAGTTTCGTATTCTCCACTTTTAAAAAAGAGGTAAGAACCGATTGGGTAATGACTTCTTCCCGTTTATATACCGTGGTATTCAGGAGATCTTCAAACAACTTTTCGCTCTTTTCCAGATTTGATACCGCAATACCTATATGCTCCAGCTTCATTTGGAATCAAAAATTTCGTTGAAAATAGTTTTTCCGGAGGCAAGATACACTTTATGTTCAATGATCCGCTCCTTCAGATCAGTGATCCCGCAGTACTCCAGACCCAAATAATCGGTTAACCGGGTTGTGGAAAATCCAGTAGCTTGTTGCATGGCTGCTACAGCGTGGTATGGGATCAAACCGATCAATTCCGATCCGGTGACTCCAACCTGACTACGTAGAGAGAGTTCCCGGCATTTACTGAAAATATCAAGGGGAGAAGTCCATCGGGTTTCTGTAATATTGGTGCTGACCTGGCAGATGTCCTGGGGTTCAAGATACCAGCCAATAGCTTTGACTCCTGACAGTCGATCAGGCCTGTTAGCCGGCCCCTTACTTCGGATAGATTCTGCGATGGCCTGGGCGATTCTCAGATCAGTTGTATCGAGGTTGACATTGTAGGCGATTAAAAAATCCCGGAGGCCCATTACCGTAGCGCCCAGTCTGGAATTGAACACCGACCCGAAATCCGGTTTCCAGAACGGATCATTCAATTTAGCCTGTAACCCTTCGTATTCTCCCCGACGGATGTCCGCCAGATTGGCACGCCTGGCTTCCTTTGCGGATTTTTCGTACAGGAAAACAGGGTATTGGTAAGCCTGGGATAATTCACGTGCGAGGTCTGCTACCCAGGCTAAAAGTTCTTCCTGATTTCCGCTCTTCAACAATACATACGGACTGACATCCAGCGTTCCAAGTCGGGGATGCGTTCCGGAGTGGACTGACATATCGATATTGACCGCCAGCCATTCCATCAGGGAAAACAGTGCTTCCTTCAGGCTATCCATGGTACCGGCCAGCGTAAATACGGTTCTGTTAACTTCCGGACCAATATCGGTGTGTAAATGATACAGATCAGGGATCGCTTCAAATATCCGGCGAATAGTCCCAATTGCGGTCACATCGGCGGTAGAAATGTTGGGTATCCATTCGATCAGTGGTTGATCATTCCTGACGCGATTGAATGGAGTGTTGTCATCGGGCATAAATTCAAGCCATTTTAAGCACAAAATTGAAAAAAAGTTTTTATTTTACGGATGATGAAAAATTTAGTTGCGATAATTTGCTGGTTGGTCTGCGGATCTCTTTGGGGGCAAAATATCCTGGTCTCCGAAGGACTGGATGTTCGTACGGATCGCACCTATGAACTGCTTGGGCATTTCGGGGATAAATACATGGTGGCCAGTTACGGTACCGATGTATTCACCATCCACAATTATGATAAGGAGCTTTATCTGACCTCATCTCAGGAATTTAATTTGCCGGATAAGCGATGTAAGATAATCCATATTTATCCCTTCGAAGATAAATATTATGTGTTGTATACCACGGAGAACAGGGATACCCTCATCGTGGTGAATCAATCCTATTTGCCCAATATGGAAAAAGCAAAGACAGATACGATTCTGGTACTGGAGCGGAATTTTCAGAATTATAGTTTTCGATATACTTTTTCAGAAGATCAGAGCAAATTGGGGTTGTCAGCGATCCGGAACAATGCCATCACCCATTATGTAGTGTATGACAATCAGTACGAGGAGTTGGTACACCATGGGCCGGTACAGTTACCTGAATTTGATTTCTACGAAGATTACCGGAAGTCCCTGGTGACCAATTCCGGGATCTATTACACGATATTTGAACAAAATAATTTTTCATACCGGAAGGAAGACCACGCTTTTTTTATATATAAAATCAGGGATGCAGGAGAGCTGGAGGAATCGATTCTGCCCATGAAAACGCTGCTGACCTACGATGCCAATTTCTTATATGACAATTACAACAATAAATTGATCATTTGTGGCCTGGGCAGTGAAAAAAACCTCAATCAGGCTGAAATGATTTTTCAGGTCCGTCAGGATCCAAAGGATGCAGATTATTATGAGTTTTCTACTTTTGTATTCCACAACAATCTGCTCAATGATTTTTACGGCAATGATCGGCGCACCAAATTCGATTATCTGGAAGATATTCAGATCCAGGATGTGGTATTGATGGAAGATGGTTCCACGATACTGGTGTTGGAAGAAGTGCAGAAAATGGAGCGGATGACCTCAAGCGGTCGAATCGATTATTACGGAAGCAGGTACACCGTTGATTATCATTACGAAAACCTGCTGCTGTTTCATCTCTCTGGTGAAGATTCAGAATCCTGGCAGAAAATGCTTCCGAAACGTCAGTTTTCCAATGATGATGATGGGGCCTATTCATCGTATTTTCTATTCCGAAATCCGAACCACCTCCGGTTGATTTATAACGATGAAATCCGCAATGAAAATACGGTAAGCGAGTATATCATCAGACCCAACGGGGCCTCCCTCCGGACTAATTTGCTTTCTACGGATTTCCAGAAACTTCGGCTCCAGGTTCGGAATGGTATGCAAATCTCAAATCATGGCATCCTCATTCCCAGTATTCGCGGAAAGGTTTTGAAACTTTTACTTATAAATTACCTCAATTAGTGTTTAATCGAGATAAAGCTGGATTGGAAAGGAGTGGGACCCCATCCAAAGCATTTACATTACCATGACCCAGATATGGTCGCGTTCTTTCTGCTCTTCTGTGTGGAGGGTGTATTGTCCTCTGCCCAGCGCCTGGCTGTTTAGTTCCACGGATTTACCATTGAAGGTCAACGGAATTCGAATGTTGTGGTCATCAGCGCGAAGCTCGTAATGCTTTTTTTTGGTTTTCTGCTTGAATCTAAACATTTTTACAAAGGGTTTTAGTTATGTAATAAATGTAGTTCTAGGGCATAAATCAGGTTTTTCATTCAAATTCCGACTTATAACGCCGGGTAGCATCCTAAAATATTTTCATTAACTAATTTATGTAAAATTTAATATATTCTGGGTTTAACTATGTGAGGATATGACCGCAGATTGGAGACTTTGTTTTTAAGGATGTTAGTGCGATAGAAATTGCGATATAGAAGGAGTTTATCCCGGATTCATCCAAGTATTAAACTTTGATTAGAAAACCTCATATCATATCTTTGGATCATGATAATACTCCACATTGAATCGGTAAATGATTTTAAACCGCGGCCGGATTTTTCACTTCGCATTTTTGAAGATGGAAGTGTGGAATATAAAGGTAGGTATTATGTGGGGGTCCGGGGAAAAAAACTGGGACGAATCGATCCGGCTGGTTTACAGGAAATCCGCGTGTTACAGGACTTCCTGAATAAACGAAACCAAAAGAATTATCTTAAAAAAAAGCTAGTACCCATTTATTCAGTTGTTTCGAATGGCAGTACGAAGTTACAGTTTGAGGTGGATGAACTGGATGTGGTATCGGAGGACATAGTAGGTCAGATTATTGATCTGGCTGGTGTCCGGTCCTGGATTCATGCGGACCTGGACCTTTACCTTGTCATGAACAAACCCGGAAGTCGGACCAAAGAACTGGCTGTATTGAGGGCATCCGGTCCGGAAGAGGGGATTGGGGCTTTTCTCGCTCACCGCAAGAGCAGTCAGTATCGGGAAACCTCTGATTACTGGTCTTTTCGAATCGGAAAACAAAAGCCGGATTTAGTGGAAAATCCGGTTATTTACTTTTCATATACGGATTATCAGATTCAAAATTCCCCCCTGACACTGTTGCTTAACCAGGGCCCTCCTTTGCCAGAGGGTGACTATGCGGTTTTCCTTTTTATTTCATTCGGAAAACGGTACAACGACCCCAGGGCTTCCTATTTTCTGGTATTGGCTCCTGATGCTCCTACTGCACAAAAAATTTTCAAAAAGGTTTATCCCCATTTTATGCCTCGCGATTTCCAACTCGTGGACACCGGTGTGCGATATTTGCCCATACCTCTGTTCGAAACCCATATTCCTGTTGCAATCAGGTGACCGGATTAAAAATCGGAAAGGGATTTGCTCGGCTATTTTCTGGATATTGTCGGTCTCTGAAATTGTATTCAGGTTTATTCTAATCAATAACTGCCAAAATATCTTCGGATCACCCATTCAGCCGTAAAAAGCATCAGGATCAGCCCGAAGATCCATTTCCAATCGATCATGGCCGTTTTGACCTGGGATTCGACCAGAAGGGGCTTCATGGTGGGCAAGGTATTCAACGCAGTTTCGAGAGATTCAAAGTCGTAGAACATCTGACCATTGTTCTGTACCGTCATGGTATATAAATCCTGATGATTAGCTTGTAGGTTATAGGATTCCAGATCGATATCCCGGACTGAAAAATGGCCGGTCTCCTCGTAATCCTGGCCACCGGTAGAGGTATGCGCCCGATAGCTGTACTGTCCGGGTGCCATCCGCCCCAGATTGAGGTAATACCCGTTGGTGGTTTTATCAAAGGTATATTCGGACCGATTGCCTGAGGAATCCCTCAATTCAAAGAAGACATCCGGGTGATTGATCCTTTCGAGCGTTTCATTGTACAATTCGGCCTGAAATGAAATTTCCTCCGTTTCATCGAAGAGTAATTTGTTTTTTTGCAACCGAAACAGGCGCTCGTCTTTTTTCTGGCTGACAAATTCCACGACTTTATCGATCAATTCGTTCAAAACGGGCGTTTCCTGTTTTTCAAAATATTCAAAGAGCCGCCATTTCCAGATTCCTTCTACGGTAAAGATGCCCAGCCTGCTGCCATCCTGAATGCCGGTGAATACGATTGGAAACTGCGTGTCCACATCACCAATTTGCTGCAGTAACAATGCTTGCCCTTGCCCTGTAATGGTATATTCACCAAAAACTCCAGACAACGGAGGGAGCCGGGTAATGTAATCTTCAAATTCCTGATCTACCTCAAAAAGGTCGAAACCGGGGTTGACCCTGGCATTGAATTCATTTCCGGAAATCGTCCGGGGTGTAATCTGTACCAGGTCCTGAATTTCGTTGAATGCAGAATAATTGGTTTTTAACCCGGCGGTCAGGATTACTCCTTTTTCCTGATTCAGTGCCTGTTTTACAAAATCGATGAGATAAGGCACATTGGGAAGCTGGTGAAATATCAATACATTGAATTCATTGAGTGGTGGCAGGTCGCCTGGACCTTCCACCAGCGTGACCTCCACTTCATTATTGTCATTGGATTCGAGGATGTCCCGAAAGGCTCCTATGTCGGGATGAGGAAAAGTGGAAACGATTTGGATCTCCCGGGCCGTTTCCAATACCTCTACAAAAAATTCCCGTGCATTGTTACGCAAATGGGGGTCGTTTTCTATGCCCGTAATCAACACGCGCATTCGTACCACGCCGGGATTTTCATATTTTCTGTGAAAGGTTATGGTTTCAAAGAAGTCCCCATCCTCATTCGGCTGGAATCTCTCTGAAGCCACATTTCGCCAGGCATTCCCTTCCAGGGTCTGAAGTGTCACAGTTCCGGCATCCGGCTGATCAAACTGGCCTGTGATATCTACCTGGATTTCGCTTGTTTCATTTTTCCTGACAATTTCGTTGTACAACACTTGCTGAATACGGATATCCTGAATTGGGGTGGTATCCCCCAGGGCGAGGACATATACAGGATAATCTCCACGGGCCTGGAAATAGGCTGGGTTGGCACCCCGATTGTAAATACCATCGGTGGCGATGACCATCGCACCTACATGATCTGCCTGATGTAAATCACTGGCAAAACGAAGCGCCTGATCGATATCTGTTATTTGACCATCATAGGGAATGTCAGAAGAGATCGGCAGGGCGTTTACCTCCTGATCGAACCGATAGAAATCTACAGGATACTGGCTGGATTGGCTTTCCAAAAACCGGGATAATGATTTCTGATAATCGGCGGATGCCATACTGTCCTGATCGTAAAACAGGGATTGGGAATAATCCTGTAAAAATATCAATCGAGCTGGTTGTTCTTCGTTCTCGGACCTGGAAATAAAAGGATTGAGTAATAGGAATAAAATCAACAGGATGCCCATTGTACGCAATACGTACAATAGTGCCGTCAATGGTTTGCGATCCTCAAAGGTATTCCGGAAATAGAGAATAGCAGCCAAAAGGAGAGCCAGAAGAATGATGATGGCTATACTCCAGGTCGGATAGGATATATCTATATTGTTCAAGCTGTATTTCTTTTGATCAAATTATTTCTGTGTCCGGATCATCGTTCAAACGCATGCCAAAAATAATAATTATAACCAGGTAGCATGGAAATACTGGATATTTTCGGGTAAAACAAACGAACATGTTTCAATGTTTGAAATTGTCACTATATTGTGATTGATGGCCCGGAAGAGAATCATTGTTAAGAAAAATTCCTGGCTGGCCCGGCTGGCCAGTATCTGGATGCGTTATGAGGTAGTAGCCCTGGTATGGGGACGTACTATTCATCTTTATGGGACAGAGCCCGATAAACTACTCGCACATAAATCCTGGCTGGCTCACGAACTCGTCCATGTCAGACAGTATGAAACGATGGGTTTGTTTGGGTTTTTGCGGGCATATCTGTGGGAATGGATAAAACATGGTTACCATAATAATCGTTATGAAATTGAAGCACGAATGCCGATTCGTCAACAGGAGTCAATGGCTATTTTGAAAGATTACAATTTTGAGATCAAATAAGTGAAATAATATGAGTGTAAGGAGAAGACTGATCGGGACAATATTTTTCTGTATCATGGCCGTGTCTAGCTATGCAAATTATATCCTGGTTCCCATGGACGAGGGGCAGACCGATCATCTGAAATCGTACGGGGTTACCTACTGGGTGTTGCAACACGACATCGAAGCCTGGTGGTTGTTGAATTATCGCGGAGGTAGTTTTGCCTTTCCATACAATGAGCTTATTGAAAAGGAATGCAAGACTCGCGGGATCAGATATGAAATCACAACGGATGTTCAGTTCAACGGAATTCTACGGGAGATTGCACAACCAGAGATCAATATGGATGCACTCAAACTGGATAAAGCGCCCAAAATTGCAGTCTATACTCCCGATTTCAATGCCCGGGGAGAGCGGATTCAGCCGTGGGATGATGCGGTAACCCTTGTGCTCACCTACGCTGAGATCCCTTACGATGTAGTATATGACAGGGAAGTGATGGATGACAAGTTAGCGCAATACGATTGGTTGCATTTGCATCATGAAGATTTCACGGGCCAATACGGAAAATTTTATGCCCGGTATAAAAATCAGAAATGGTATATGGAAAGTAAGCGGAGGATGGAAAGTCTGGCCGGCGATCTGGGCTTCGGTAAGGTGTCTGACCTAAAATTGGCTGTAGCAGAAAAAATCCGGGAATATGTAATCGGTGGGGGTTTCCTTTTTGCGATGTGTTCAGCTACTGACACATATGATATTGCATTGGCTGCTGCCAATACGGATATCTGCGATTGGATGTTTGATGGCGATCCGCAGGACCCGGATGCTCAGCAAAAACTGGATTTTACGAACACCTTTGCTTTTGAGAATTTTCAACTTGTGACCAATCCGATGGTCTATGAATATAGCAATATTGATAATATTCATCGACGGGTGAATCCAGAAAATGACTATTTCACCCTTTTTGACTTTTCTGCCAAATGGGATCCGATTCCCACAATGCTGACGCAGAATCATACCAGGACAGTGAAAGGGTTTATGGGACAGACTACTACCTTTACTAATGCAACCGTCAAATCATCGGTTTTGATTCTGGGCGAAAATAAGGCGGCTAATGAAGTCCGCTATCTCCACGGTGAGATCGGGAAGGGTCAGTTCTCATTCTTCGGAGGCCACGATCCGGAAGATTACGCACACTATGTAAATGACCCGGAGACCGATCTTTCCCTTCATCCCAATTCTCCCGGTTACAGATTGATCCTGAACAATATCCTGTTCCCGGCGGCGAGGAAACAGAAAAGGAAGACTTGATC
>CBFGVZ010000067.1:0-17004 GCA_965652315.1 uncultured Saprospiraceae bacterium
ATTTTATTTTTCACATGTAGCATCTACAAGGTCATTTTTAGGAACTTGAGCTAATGCGGGGGAAGGGTTAATAATCCGGGCTAGAAAACTACCGTTTTATTTCCGTTGATAAATACCCGTTCCCGGCAAATGAGGTCCAGTGCACGTGCCAGCACTATCTTTTCGACGTCTTTGCCGGCTTTTGCCAGATCCCGTGGACTGTATCCGTGGTGTACCCGAATCGTGTCCTGTTCGATGATCGGACCTTCGTCCAGGTCCTCGCTGACGAAATGTGCGGAAGCTCCGATTACTTTTACTCCTCTTCGGAAAGCCTGTAAGTAGGGTCGTGCTCCCTTGAATGCCGGTAAAAAGGAATGATGAATATTGATCATCCGGAACCGGTAATGTCCGACAAAATCAGAGCTCAGGATACGCATATATTTTGCTAATACGATATAATCCATTTTATAGCTGGAAACGATTTCGTGGATCTCTGTTTCATGAAACTTGCGGCTTTTACCCCGATGGTCCACGTAATGATACGGAATGTCATACCGCTCTGCTATCTTGAGTAGAACCTCATGATTGGATATGATACATTGTATCTTTGCCGGCAGATCACCGTTGTCACAACGGTTTACAATGTCATTCAGACAATGATGTTCCTTGCCCGCCATCAGGATGATCTTTCTCTCAACGTCAGGTGAAAAATGAATATTGGCATCATCCGGAAGCATGGTCTGTAATTGTTGCCTGATGGGAGTAATATCGCCCTTTTTCTCAAATTCAGTCCGCATGAAAAACCGGTTGGTTTCCGTATCTACATATTCATCATTGCGAATGATATTGAGTCCGGCATCATAGAGGCATTTGGTTACCTGGTAGATCAGACCCTTCGTATCCGAACAAGTTATTTTTAGTACCACTGTTGATTCTTTATGAGCTAAACCTTCAATTCCCGTGCCAACAAATGTTTTGGAATTTAAGCCCAAAAATTTGAACTAAACAGGCTATTTTGCAGTTTTATTCGTTGTATCAAGAAAATTTGCCTTATGAAGTTTGTCAAACTTATCACTTATTGTATCGTCGTAATTTTATCAGCCAACTGGTCACTCACGGCTCAAAGCCTCGAAAATTATACGGCTCACAACGAGGGCTGGATGGTGAGTATAGAGAAAGCCCAGGCTGTGTCAGTGGAAACCGGTAAACCCATTATGGCCAATTTTACCGGGAGTGATTGGTGCGGATGGTGTAAAAGGTTGACCGCTAATGTATTTTCCAAGTCCGAATTCAAAGAGTGGGCTGAGGATAATGTCGTATTACTCGAACTGGATTTTCCCCGTCGGACCAAGTTACCTCAGGAAATACAAAAACAAAATTTCAGCCTTCAAAAAGCATTTCAGGTGAGTGGATATCCTACGGTCTGGGTGTTTTATCTGAAGGAAAATGCAGAAACAGGGCAGATGAATATCGATCCACTGGGTAGGACAGGTTACAAGAATACCGCTAAAGAATTTATCAGTGAGGTGGAAGATATGATAGCCGCCAAATCGGGGAGCTGATTATTGCATTAATTTATTCCTCTTCCATCATTACATTCCCTGGCTGTGCGAAAGAAGGCGGGTCACTGGCAGGAAAAGTTTGTTCCAATTGTCTGTCAATTTTCCGTTCCCGCTCTTCTATTTTAGAATACTTTTTTTTAGCAGGATTCTCCTGGTGATTCGATGCTTTAGTTTTTGGTGTGCTCATGTTTGATGATTATTCTGTGAAAAGGAGATGGTTCGATATAAAACAGTCGGAACTCCTGATTGTTCAGGCCATTTGGGGTGTGGTTGACCAGCTTCCCCGCTTTCTAACCGACCAGCAAAATGGTCCTGTGATATCAGATGTTCGCCCCTCTACTGACCATGGTCTTTCAGCAGTATTGCCCCGATAGGGCCCTATCAAGGGGTGTAAAAACGGTCGGTTGAAACGAAGTGCAGTCGAGCTCCAAAATTATATTTTGATCGAGATTGGGAAATCCGCAAGGAAAAGTAAATTGTCCGTGCTACACCCCCATCTGCGGATCCGTTTTTCCGGACTGTCCGGTTTCTACCCTGCCGGCAAAATGCTGTGAAAACCGAGCAAATCCCTCCACCGAGATTACACAGTCGTACCAGCGGTGACTGCCTTTCAGATCGACGGTGGTAGCCTGTTTACCGGGTTCGATATTCAATTGTACAGGAGGTCGACCGTATGCCAAATCGATTATTTTGGCTTTCAGATCCTTGCCCGACATATTGTAGAAATGAAATTCGAGGTTGCCTGTCAAATTGACCGGGTCGTGGGAGACCTGTTCGTAGCCACACTCGATGAGGAGCTTCGGATCCTGCGTATCTCCTTTGAACTCCCGGTAAAATCCATTGGGGCCATAAGCCCGGAAGTGGTACCCCGGTGTTCTAAACGCCTTCAGAGGATAAGTATCAGCCAGTTGATCCCCGGGTGCAATGGCATAGTGCCAGGCCCGCATCGGATCAAACCCTTCCTTCATGGCATGCCTATAATCTTTCATGGCATAAATCAGGATTGGCACTCCTCTGGTTTTAGGACCAAACACATAATCCGGATTGTGCATATTGATCCGGAATTGGTTTTCTCCGGAATCGAAGTGTCCATTGAGATGGATATGGTAGGAGAGGGCGTTACTTTCTTTGATTCCGGGTTCTTGTCGTGGCATGAATGGGGACTGACGAGTATCGCTGTTGATTACATCCTGCTCCTCCTGGCTTAAATTTTTATAACCCTGGGGAAGATCTTTGAACTGCGCCTGATGGATGGTGGCTACAAAGGGGTCCCGGTCCACTGCATCGGGAAGACTGATTTGTTCGCCATTGTACGGTCTGAATGCCGATGAAAGATCACCGCAGACCATCCGCCTCCAGGGGCTGATATTGTTTTCATACAATTCGCCGGTAGCTTTTTTCTGCATCACGCGTTCTATCAACTGGATCGTGGAGGTGTGATCCAATACATCGGAATTGACGTATCCACCCCTGCTCCAGGGAGAAACCACCAGCATGGGCACCCGGAACCCCAGTCCGACCGGACCCCATCGGGCTTCTTCTGGTTGGTCCGCGTGACGTTCCAATTCGTGCTCTTTTCGGGCGAATTCCTGCCAGGTATCCATATTACGGCTGATTTTTCCGGAGCCGGGAAAACCCGTTTTCGGTGGAACAAAAGGTGGAACATGATCAAAATACCCATCGTTTTCGTCGTAGGTCACGATGAAAATGGTCTTTTTCCAGACTTCGGGATTTTTGGTCAGGATATTCATCATTTCCGAGATATACCACGCACCATACCACGGCGCACCCGGATGATCAGAAAAATTTTCCGGAGCACATACCCAGGAAACCGCAGGAAGATGGCCTTCATCCACGTCTTTTCTGAACTGATAGAGTACATCCCCTTTGGGTACTTTCATTTCACGCGAAATTCCATTGTCGTCGTATTTCAGCGTCTCGATGGAATGATAATCCGGTGAGCCACTGTTGGTCTGGAAGGCTTTGTTGTGGATATTTCTTTCGTATTCGCTGAGGTTTTGAAACGTTTCCCGGTTGTAAGTGTCTTTGATGTTGTGTGCGAGCATGAGCAGCTCTTTCATCTCTTTAATCTTCTTCTGGATTGCTTTTTGTGCTCCGGACTTTACCGAAAGGGTGGCAGCCTGCTCCTCCAATGATTTGATTTCGTCTGGAAATTCAGCCATGACCCGGGGCAGGTATTTTTGGAATCCTTCTGCATACTGTACGCCATATTGTTCGAACCATTCCAGATTATTGTTGGTGAAATTAGCCAACCAGTCCGATTCTTCCCCTTCAAATCCACAGGGCATGCTGAGTTCATTCTGGTAAACTTTCCAGGAAACCCCATTTTCTTCCAGACGTTCCGGAAAGGTTTTCCACCGGGCCCATTTGTGGTAGGTCACGTCACCGTTGTGCACCATGGCTTTGGATTTACGATACTCTGGATCACGCAAAGTCCCACTCCAAAGAAAATGCCTGTTCGCAGTGGTCCCGGTCAGGCAGGAACAAAAGTGCTGGTCACAAACCGTAAATGCATCGGCCAGAGCGTAGTAAAAAGGGATGTCTTCCCGGTCGTAGAATCCCATGGTCAACGGCATATGCTGGTAAGCCTCCCGTCCCGATTTTTTTGCCTCCAGCCATTCATTGTGTTTGCCGTTGTTGCGGGCCTGTACCATATTTTCCCAGGAGTGAGGAAGCGAAGACATCCATGTCACTTTGGAGTTTTTGATGTCAAATCGAAATGGTGCATAGGTTTCACCTTTTTTGTTACTCTGGAGCCAAACCTTGTTGCGGTTGGGCAGCTGGATGGCCCGGGGGTCATTGAATCCACGGACCCCTCGCAACTTTCCGAAGGCATGGTCAAACGATCGGTTTTCCTGCATCAGAATGACGATATATTCGGCGTCCAACCACGTGGTTCCTTTTTCAGGGTTGATGGAAGCCGCTCTGAGGATGGCGGGTGGGATGATTCCGGACATAGCAGTGGAACCGGAAAGCAGGGCAGCCTGTCTGATGAAGTCTCTTCTGGTGGACATAGTAATGGTTTTGATTTATCTGAAAAAAATGAGCAACCAATGTAAGGAAAAGTTTTGGATATGTCTGGGATGAAGTGGTGTGACAAAATATTTCGGTAATGTAATTTTCTTTTTACCTTGGCGCAAGATAAAAATTTGTTTCCGGATTAAATCAACTACCCATATCATGAGTCGAATTCTTAACGCGTTTTGCATTTTCCTGGCTGATCATCACATCCCATCAAAGCCAATTTCCAGGGCCGGAACTCTCCTAGCCGTTTTCATTTTTGTCATCTTTATCACGGTAGCCTGTTCTCCGGACGATTCGGTCATTGTTCTGGATGTACAGGTGTCTGAGAACGCGGCAACGCAAGTTCCGGTTTCTGCCGCCGTGACCCTACCGGAAGATTTCATGAATCAGAAATTAAATGAAATTGGCGTCACTCTGGCCACGCGGGATGATTCTTTTTCCGATATCCCGGGGCAGATTATCCACGCTGAGGATAGTTCTTACCAATTGTGGTGGGTTTTGCCCCATTTTACTTCCGGTACTTCCACCTGGGAAGCTACGCTACACCCTATTACCGATGCCACAACTCCGGATTTTATGTGGCACGACACCCCGGGAAAACACCTGGATCTGATTTATGATAATAAGAAGGTGTTCAGATATGAGTATGAAATGGATAGCGTTTTGCGCACAGGTGAGACTCTGACTGCCCACAACCGGGTATTTTATCATATATTCAATCTCGCTGGGGACCGCCTGATCACCAATGGGCCCGAGGCCAAGGTGTGGCCACACCACCGGGGTATCATGATCGGATGGCGAGATGTATATCACGATGGGCGGAAAATGTCCTTCTGGGGAATGGAACAATTGACTACTCAGGAACATGTGCGGTTTCTCGAATTATCCGCCGGCCCGGTCAGGGCAAAAGTTCAATCATTGATCCACTGGAATGACAGTACCGGCAAAACCATCCTGGAAGAGATCCGGACCGCCGTCATTTATCATCGACCGCCCCCGGCTATTGCACTGGTGGATTTTACCTCAGAGCTGAAAGCGGTCAATGGTGATGTTCGTCTGGAGGGAGATGCAGAGCATGGGGGCGTCCAGTTTAGGGCACATGATGACATCGCAGCAGAAGCACCGGGAAGTTCCAGGCCCATGTACTTTTTTCACAAAGACGGTATCGATCCCAAAACCGATTACAATCTGCCCTGGGTAGGGATGTTCTACGGTCTGGATAACCGAACCTATTCGGTTATAGAAATGGCAGGTGAGGGGGTGCCTCAACCGGCTATCTGGTCTGCATACCGCGATTATGGTCGATTTGGCCCATATTTCAAAAAAGAGCTGGCGAATGGGGAGGCATTTGAGGTCCATTTTCGATTTATAATTAACGAAGGGTCTATGCCCGGGCGGGATGAGATCAATGGTCAATATGAGTTGTACAGAAACCCTGTTAAAGTCAGTGCCGAATAGGCGAGAAGGACGCGGTGTCGATTGATTAATATTTAAATATAAAAACAACTTTTTTTCATTCATTTTGGAAGCGAGTGTGAAACCACTCGCTAACACTTCTCGTAAAACCATTCTTTTCATTATCGAATTAAAATCAATACAATGAAATCAAATAAAAACCTCGGTTTGTCTACCCGGTGTGTTCATACGGGGGAGCTGTCAGATCCTCAGGGAGCGCCCCATACCCCGATTTACAACACCTCTACTTTCGTGTTTTCGGATACTCAGGCGCTCGTCGAAGTGGTGCAGGGTAAGGAAGCAGGGAATTTGTATACCCGGTATGGACAACATCCTAACATCAGAACCCTGGAAGCTAAACTGGCTGATCTGGAAGGCGCTGAATCTGCATTGTGCTTCGGAGCAGGTATGGCCGCAGAATCCGCCACGCTTCTTGCTCTAGGTCGCAATGGTATCGTATGCATCGGTGATGTGTACGGTGGAACTTATGAATTGATGGATGTCCAGTTGCGTAGTCTGGGTTTTCCGGTCCAATTTATATTGAAAAGTGAATTGGATCAACTTGAAGGACTTCTGAAAAGCGGTATTGGTCTGGTTTACTTCGAATCCCCATCCAATCCGGTACTGGATATCCTGGATATTGCAACCATCTCCCAGATGGCTCATGATTATGGCGCATTGGTCTGCATCGATAATACCTTTGCAACACCTGTAAACCAAAATCCGCTGGGTCTCGGTGCCGATATCGTGGTTCACAGCGCCACCAAATATCTTGGGGGACACAGCGATATCACGGCCGGAGCGGTCATGAGCCGTAAGGATCTTATTCGTCAAATTGCACCATGGCGAAAAAATTTGGGCCAGGTACCGGCTCCGGAGATAGCTTCCCTGCTTTGTCGAAGTCTTCGCACCCTGGTCATCAGGATAGAGCGCCAGAATCAAACGGCTCTGGAGGTTGCACGTGCCCTGGATGGCCAACCTGGTATCAAGCGTGTGCTTTATCCTGGTTTACCCCAATTTCCCGGGCATAATCTTGCAGCCCGGCAAATGTCAGGGTTTGGAGGGATGATGACCATCGAGTTGGATACGGATACTGCGGGGACATCTCGTGTGGCGGATCGATTTGAACTCATCCGCATTGGACCCAGTCTCGGCGGTGCTGAAAGCCTTTGTACCCAGCCCGTGATGACCTCTCATATTGATTTGAGTGAAGCCGAAAGATCCAAACGCGGAATCAGTGGATCGATGATTCGGATATCCATTGGTCTGGAAGATGCAGCGGATTTGATCAATGATATAACCCAGGCCCTGAAACCGTGATTTTTTTTGCGCTGGAAAAATTTATTTGTAAAAAAATTATTTAATTGTTAAATTTATGATATATTACATGGGGAATCAATAAACTCGCCATGAAGCCTTCAACTACCTACCTCATCGGGATCGTATTGACCATCGGAATAGGAGCGATATTGCAATATTTCCTTTGTTGTGGCGGCGAAATGGTGGCTGGTAGTTCGACCATGGAGGAGTCGATACCCGTAGCAGGAATGCCTTTTGCTCTTGAGGATCCCGGAAGCGAATTCGCTATATATTCTGCCGAAAATTTTGATTTCCCCCTATCTTCATATTCCTATCTCCAGCCGCTGTCAACTTCTCTGGAAAATAGCATTTCGGAACTGGGAGCATTTCTCAATTCGAATGGAGAGCTGTCGCTGGATATAACCGGATACCATTACGCCGAAGAGGATAATTTATCTGCTTTCCCCACACTGGGGGAGGCAAGGGCCAATGCGGTCAAAAGTGCCCTCATCGAACGGGGGTTTTCAGCCAGCCAATTGAGCGTAAGGGGTTCGGAGTTGGAGGGGTCCTGGGCGGATGTGGATTCCATCGTGCACGGACCAGTGTCATACAGATTGACCGGACCGGACGACATGACATCAGAAGCCGGAAATTCCACCGATCGGTCGGATGCAGGGGCGGATAGCGAGGAAACAGTTGCGGAGGATTTCACTGAATTTGTCCGCAACCTGAAGGACAACCCCATGATCCTTCATTTTGAAACAGGGAGTGCCTATGTGAATCTGACTCCGGCAGAACGACAAACCATTTCGCGGCTCAATCAATACATCGATCAAAACGATCAGGCGCGGATCATCATTGAGGGACATACGGACAATTCCGGAACCAATGAAGTGAACGAACGTTTGGGCAGTGAGCGGGCGGAGTTTCTGAAATCATATTTAGTCCGGAATGGTTTTCGACCGGATCGGATCCAGACAATTTCTCACGGCCAGTCTCAGCCTGTAGCCTCTAATAATACAGAAGCCGGCAGAGCTGAAAACCGGCGGGCCGTTTTAACAATTCAAAATTAAAATGTACAGATATGACATGGTGTTGGATAATCCCGATCATTGTTGGCTTAATTACTGCTATCCTGGGCTATTTGTTGGGTCGTTCCGGAAAGCAGCAGGAAATTGATGAATGGCGTGATAAATACGAACAGGAGAAGGAACGGGCCGAAGAGATTCAGCGGAAGGTTTATTTGCTGGAAAATGATATCGCCAGTGCCCGGCAATCCGAACAAAAGGCTACAAATGCTTATGAAGAGCTCATCGGTCGATTTGAACTTCTGCAAAAGGAATGGGATGACAATCGAACCGAGAACCAAAATCTACGCGACGAAATAGCGGAACTAAAAAAACAGCGGGATGGGGGCGAAGAAGGTGAGGGGACGGCCATCCCTTTGATGGGAGAGACAACGACACCGATATTTGATGCAGAAGGGGCAAAGGCGGTCTTTGGGAAAACTATTCGCCAGGATGATCTGACCATAATAGAAGGAATCGGGCCCAAGATTCAGGAACTTTTCCATGATAACGGGATCCGGACCTGGTACGATTTGTCCCAATGTAGTATAGAACAATGTGAATTGGTGTTGAGATCGGGCGGTGATCGTTTTAATCAACATACACCGGTCACCTGGCCCCGTCAGGCTGCTATGGCCTACGAAGGAAGATGGGCGGAGCTGAAAGCCTGGCAGGATGAACTGGATGGGGGCAAGTGAAAATTTTATTGATATCAAATCACTAATTGGCTCTTTGCGGGACCGCAGGGGTTCCTGAGTTATGTATATCAAAAGCCCATCGGATTGGGTATCATTACGGAGGACTTTCAGGCATTCCAGTCTTTGGAACAGAATGGTTTGGAAAGTTCAAGTCAGAAACACTTTCCTGTCCAGATCCTGGATTCTGGAAATACCCATCAGTGAAAGTTGCAATTCCAGTTCCGCCAAAATATTCATAAACACGGCTCCCACCCCTTTTTCACCTGCCAGTGCCAGCCCATAAACAAAAGACCGACCCACGAGTACCGCTTTAGCGCCAAGAGCGAGGGCTTTGATGACATCGGCACCTGCCTTTATACCGCTGTCGAATAGCACTGGTCCGGTAGTTACTCCGCTTTCCATGATACGGTCCAGGCAGATCAGAGCTCCTGTTCCCCCATCGATTTGGCGTCCCCCGTGATTGGATACGATGATACCGTCCACTCCGGAATCAAATGCCAATCGCGCATCGTCGACGGTTTGAATTCCTTTGACCAGGATGGGTAAATTGGTCATCCTGCGCAGTCGATCCAAATCCGCCCACCGGAGTTCGGGACGCATGTAAATGTCAATAAAGGTCTTGACTGCTGCCAATGCTCGTCCCGATCGGAGATTGCTCAAAAAACCACCCGGATAACGGCGACAAAGACTCAGGACGTTTCTGATGGCTCGTAGATTGACAGGTGGTGTTTCGGAGTTTTCATCCGGTTGTTGCATATTCTGATGGACTATTTTATTAAATACCGGATCAGAACTGTACTGCGCCAGGCCCAACCCCCTGAGGAAAGGCAGGTAACCCAGATTGAGGTCTCGGGACCGCCACCCTAGCGATGTAGTATCGAGCGTAACCACGAGGGCGTCACATTTGCAATGTTCAGCGCGACGGACAAAACTCATCACCAGATCGTCAGATTTACTCCAATATAACTGGAACCATCGGGGTGTATTCATCAGTTCTTCACTACATTCTTCCATAGAAACTGCCGCTTGATTGGAAAAGATCATGGGTATGCCTACAGTTCTGCATGCCCGGGCAACGATCCGGTCTGCCCCGGGGTGGACCAGATCCAGGGCTCCTATCGGTGCTGCAAAGAGCGGCGATTCATGTTTTTTACCGAACAATTCCACTCCTAAATCCACCATAGGCACAGCTTTCATCATGGATGCCATCAGCGGATAACGGTCAAAGGCCTTTCTGTTGGCGTCCACCGTTGTCTCCAGGCCTGCTCCTCCGGAGACATAAGCAAAGGCCTCTGGCGACATTCTGTCACGGGCTTTGGATTCCAGTGTGAAGAAGTCGGTCGGAATGATTGGTTTTTTCCCCGCCATACCATTTGTATAGATTTTTTTCTGAACCGGGACCCCGTATTTCATCATAAAGCGTTTTACTATAATTATGGACATTATTTTGAATCATTTAAATATATAACAAAAAGTGAACAAAATATCAAGCCACCCATTTTATACAGATGGTATACAATTGTCCATTTCTAATTTTTTGTAATTCCCATTGACACCAGGTAAAAATTATAAGGACTACACGGAAGGTTCCATCTGGCGGAATTTGCTTCAACTGGCTATTCCGATTATTATGGCCAATGTCCTGCAATCAGCCTACCAACTGATCGATACTTTCTGGCTGGGACGATTGGGAGCGTATGCTGTGGCCGCCGTGAGCCTGAGTTTTCCGGTTTTCTTTCTGATACTTTCTATCGGAGCTGGTGTTACCGTGGCCACTACGGTAATGGTATCGCAATCCAAAGGTGCTAACAACCAGCGGCAGGTCGATTTCAGTTCATCTCAATCCATCCTGATTATTTTTCTTCTTTCACTGACCTTGTCTGCGGTTGGATATTATACTGCCCGGCCACTGATGGTCCTGGTCGGAGCCGGACCCGAAATTCTGGAGGATTCAATCAGATATTTCCAGGTATCTTCAATTGGATTTGTATTTCTGTTTATATTTTTCACATTTCAGTCTTTGATGCGGGGCATAGGAAATGTATGGTTGCCAATGTTCATCGTCTTGATGACGGTTTTTCTAAACCTGGTTCTTGATCCGTTGTTTATTTTCGGATTTGGCCCTATCCCCGCTTATGGAGTAGCTGGTGCGGCCTGGGCCAGTGTTTTTACGCAAGGTGTTTCGGCTGTGATTGGTCTGGCCATCCTTTTTCGGGGAAAAAGAGGTATTCATATTCGTCTGAATGATATGAAGCCTGATTTCACCTACGTTCGCAGATTGTTTAAAATCGGGCTTCCGGCGAGTATGGATCAAAGTACCCGGGCAGCCGGATTGACAGTGATGGTGATGTTGGTCACCAGTTTTGGAAGTGAAGTGGTGGCAGCGTACGGTGTGGGTGCCCGGATCCTGAGTTTTGTGATCATTCCAGCGTTGGGATTGTCCATTGCTACGACAACTCTGGTGGGGCAGAATGTAGGCGCAGGCAAGATTCATCGCGCAGAAGAAACAGGAAATCTAAGCAGTAAAATTGCATTTTTTGGATTGTCGGGTGTGGGCATTTTGTTGTTTGTTTTTGCCCATCAGATTCTCACCTTTTTCGTCCCCAATGATCCGGATGTCATTCGTGACGGAGCCAGATTTATCCGGATCATGGCCCCATCATTCGGTCTTCTCGGTGTGCAGCAATCAATGACGGGGGTGTTCAATGGGGCAGGGTTCACCCTGGCGTCCATGTTGATTTCCGTGCTCAACCTTTGGATTTTGCGCTTCCCTCTGGCCTATATTCTTTCTCACAATACTTCGCTGGGATCGATTGGCATTTACTGGGCATTCCCCATATCCAATCTGTTAGCAGCTTCGATGGCCTACTTGTACTATAAGTCTGGAAAATGGAAGTACAAAGCATTGGAAAGCCGGGAATACCTGGACCTGGATCACCGGGGATAATACGATCCATCCGATTACACCAGGGGTAACCTGTAGCTTTGTATTTTCATATTTAATTGTATCTTTATTCAGGATATGAAAATGGTAATACGCTCTATATTGACCTTGGGTCTGGTTGTCATAACATGGACGTTGGTTCTGGCCACACACAACAGGGCAGGGGAAATTACCTATGAACAGATCGGCGATCTCACCATTCGAATCACCATCGTTACTTATACCAAGACCTCCAGCCATGTTGATCGGGACAGTCTGATTGTGCATTGGGGGGATGGTACTTCCGAAACGGTGGCCCGTACCAATGGGCAGGGCACACCACTGGAAAACGACATCAAAAGAAATTTTTACGTAAGGGAACATACCTATCCCGGCCGGGGTACCTATACGATCGGAATGACCGATCCCAACCGGATTGGCGGCATACTCAACGTAAATTACCCCAATTCCATCCGGGTCAAATTTCATATCGCCACCACATTTACCTTTCTCAATCAGCAGTTTCAGGGTCAGAACAATTCAGCCGTATTACTTCAGCCCCCAATCGATGTGGGGTGCGTCGGTAAACCCTTTGTCCATAATCCCAACGCATATGACCCGGACGGCGACAGCCTTGCCTATGAATGGGTGGTTCCACTCCAGGATGTCGGTTCTCCTGTCCCCAATTTTTTGTTCCCGGACCAGATCGAACCCGGTCCGGAAAATCAAATTTCACTCAACGAACTGACCGGAGAGATTATCTGGGATTCCCCGCAGCGGAGGGGACAGTATAATATTGCGATCCGAATCAAGGAATTTCGCAGGGGCGTATTGATCAATTCTATTATTCGGGATATGCAAATCGAAATAACGGAATGCGACAATAATCCACCCCAGGTTGAGGTGTTGAACAATGTATGTGCTGTGGCAGGTGAGCTGGTAGAGTTTCCGGTGAGCGTGGATGATCCGGAACGAGCGACGCAGCTGGTCCGGCTTTCTGCATTGGGAGGGCCGCTAAACCTGGATGTTTCTCCGGCTGTTTTTACCAGTGGTGGGGCATTTGAAGAGGTACCCCGAACGGTAGATTTTATCTGGCAGACCGACTGTGAACACGTCCGGGCATCGGAATATACTATGGTATTCAAGGCCACCGATAATTATTTTTCAGATTCATCCGGACTGGTCGACCTGAAAACGGTCAATATCGAAGTCGTGGGGCCTCCACCGGCAACTCCCAATGTGGAACGTCAGGCAAATGGAAATCTGGTTACGTGGGATGCGGCTTATTTTTGTCAGGGCAAACCCAATTTTCAAGGTTTTACTATATGGCGACGGAATGGGAGAGCGATTGTACCCGATGATGTATGCCTTCCGGATCTCAACAACTATGGATATGACATCATTGGTTTTGTCGACAAAGACGAGCCTGGTACTTTTCTGGATGAGGATGTGTTCAATGGCATCACCTATTGCTATCGCATCACTGCCCGTTTCGCCAGTGTTAGTGCTGCAAACAATCCATTCAACATCACAGAGAGTAAGCCGAGCGAGGAAATCTGTATCAAGATTGACCGCGATCTGCCTCTTTTGACGAGGGCATCTGTGGAGACCACCGGGACTGTGGATGGGGTCGTAGCATTGGAATGGGTAAAACCAGAGATCAATGTGGATTCCGTTGCACCGGATGGCCCATATACGATGACTCTTTATCATTCCACTGAACTCAGTGGGACTTACTTGCCCCTTCCCGCCTCCAGTGTTTCAGCACCAACCATCGATGCGTTTCAAGAACAATATTCGTTCATTCAGGAGAACCTCAATACTGAGGGGAATCAGCATTTCTATAAAATCGAATTGGTATCCGCCAGTCGATCCATGGGATTTTCTTCCATTGCATCTACCATCTTTCTCGGCTCCAATCAGGGTAATAATCTGGTTCAACTTGAATGGCAGGCACTGACACCATGGAACAACTTCAATTATGTAGTATATCGGGTGGAAAATGGTGATTTGACATTTTTGGCGCAAACCAGGAGTCCTGAATTTGCAGATCGGGATGTAGAAAACGGAATCGAATATTGTTATCTGGTTGAAGGCCAGGGAAATTTTCCCGGAATTACCCTCCAGGATACTACGATCAATTTTTCCCAGGAAATTTGCGTGGTTCCCGATGATCGAATCGCCCCCTGTAAACCGGTTTTGACCGTGGAAAACAATTGTGAAGAGGATATCGAACAACAACTCTTTACCAATAAGTTGGAATATGATTTGCCGGATAGCTGTGAAGACCTCATACAGGATCTTGATGTGGTGTACTGGTTCCGACCCTTCGGTACCGATTCTTTTCAGAATATCAGCCAGGAATCCAATCTTTTTGTAATCAATGAGAACAACGCCAATCACAGTAGTAGTGAAGGATTCGCTGGTTGTTACCGAATCCAGATGGTGGATCAGTTTGGCAATGTCGGGCCATTTAGCGATACGGTTTGCGTGGACCCCTGCCCAGCTTATAAATTGCCCAATGTCTTTACACCCAATGCGGACGGTAGTAATGATATTTTCTATCCATTGCAGCGGGCATTTATCCAGCGTGTAAACTTTGAGGCCTATAACCGATGGGGTAATCTGGTGTTTCAGACCAGCGATCCTGAGATCCGCTGGGATGGTACTTCAATCCTGGGAGAGGCCCTGGATCCGGCCACCTATACCTACAAATGCGACCTGTTTCTGAACACAGCCAAAGGGGAAGTGTTGTTTAATACAGTCAGTGGAACGATTGATCTGATTAAATAGAATTGATTTATCACATAGCAAATAAAACTAATATGTTTACCGGGATTGTCGAAACCGTTGCTGAGATACTGGACGTACAGGCAGCCGGACAGAATAAGATATTTACCGTAAGCACCCCGCTGGCTGCACAGCTTTCCGTGGATCAGAGTGTAAGTCATAATGGGGTATGTCTGACGGTGGAAAATGTCATTTCTCCAAAAACCTACCGGGTATCAGCCATTGCAGAGACATTGGATAAGACTACGCTGGGGGACTGGAACACAGGGGAAAAGGTCAACCTGGAACGAGCTGTCAGTCTCCACCAGCGACTGGACGGTCACCTGGTGCAGGGGCACGTGGATCGGACCCTCCTGTGCCTGGATCAGATGGATCGTGAAGGTAGTTTGCATTTCACTTTTGAACTACCTGCCCAGGACAGTCATCTGATCATTCCACATGGTTCTATTACATTGGATGGAATCAGTCTGACTGTGGCGGAACTGTCGAATAAGTCATTTTCCGTGGCCATAATTCCTTATACACTGGAACATACGGTGGCCCAATGGTGGGAAGCGGGAACCCGGGTAAATGTGGAATATGATGTTTTTGGAAAGTACCTGGCCCGCTACCGTCAATTGTATCATGATGCCCAGGAGACGAACGGATCGAATGACTCCCGACCTACAAAAAAGATTTTCTCTGTTAATGTATAACTGATTCAAATGCTCTTTTATATTTGGCCTGGTAAGTGCTATTGAATGTAGTTATTTAAAATATTTTTATGATGTACATGCGGAATATTATCCTTGTTTTACTGATCTCGGTCAGTTTGTTTTATTGTACCAATGATCCGACGACTGAGGAAAATAAAGAATTGATCCAGCTTACTTTTGCACCCGATAATGGTGGTATAAATCTACCCCGGGGATTTAAAGCAGTTGTAGTAGCGGATAGCGTTGGGCCGGCCCGACATATTGCTGTCCGGGAAAACGGAGATATTTATGTGGCTTTACGATCGATCACCAATGGAGGCGGAATAGTGGCTTTGCGGGATACCAATCAGGACGGGATGGCAGACCGAAAGGAATATTTCGGAGATAAAGCTGGTACGGGTATTCAGTTATACAACGGTAATCTATATTTCAGTTCTAACACAGAGGTTTACCGCATGCCTCTGGATAATAATCTAGTGCCTCAGAGCAAGTGGGAGACGGTAGTGTACGGATTTCCCGAACAGCGATCACATGCGGCAAAATCTTTTACGATCGATGTCAATGGAAATTTGTACGTTAACGTGGGCGCTCCATCCAATTCATGTCAGGAGGAAGACCGAACCAAGGGGTCGAGGGGGATGGATCCCTGCCCGCAACTGGAATGGCAGGCTGGTATTTGGTCATTTGATGCTACCGAAGTGAACCAGAGCCAAAAAGATAACGGTTACCATTATGCCACGGGTATTCGCAATGCTGTAGCTATCGATTGGAGTAGAAATGCGGAGGCTTTGTATGTTGTGCAGCACGGCCGGGATCAATTGAATACCTTATGGCCGGAATACTATACCGATGAAGATAACGCCCTGACTCCTTCGGAAGATTTTCTGCTCGTGCGCGACGGATCCAATTTTGGGTGGCCTTATACTTATTTTGACGGAAGGAAGAATCAACGGATGGTCTCACCAGAGTATGGTGGGGATGGTGATCAAAGCGTGGATTCGGATAAATACGAAGATCCTATTCTGACTTTTCCGGGTCACTGGGCTCCTAATGATCTGATATTCTATGAGGGGAATCAATTCCCGGAAAGATACCGAAAGGGGGCATTTATAGCTTTTCACGGTAGTTGGAACCGTGCACCAGAACCCCAGTCTGGATATAACGTGGTTTTTGTGCCCATGTCTGGTGCAATGCCAGCAGGTGATTATGAAATATTTGCGGATGGATTTCCAGGTTCAGAATCATTAGAATCTCCGGGAGACGCCGTTTCCAGACCCATGGGACTTGCTGTCGGACCGGATGGTTCCCTGTATATCACCGATTCTGTCAAAGGTAAAATCTGGCGAATCGTATATGAGGATCCCGGGCAATCGGGAGCAGGCGAAGCCGAAAATATGTGAATTGGGATTTGGACCTTCAACCTTCAGATTGATTTCATAGCTCAAGTTCCTAAAAATGACCTTGTAGATGCTACGTGTGAAAAATAAAATG
>CBFGVZ010000068.1:0-16618 GCA_965652315.1 uncultured Saprospiraceae bacterium
GACGATGGACAAGGTGAGGTTCTCTGAACTTCTTTGCGGCCTTGCGGCTTTGCGTGAGATATTCCTGTGAGATCATATTGGTCTGTGATAGGGTAACCTCGTCCTTTCAGGGTGAGGGGAATGGATATGGATGATAACAGCGCTTCAGCCTTCACAAGATCGGCTGAAGCGCTGTTATATTTTCGTTCATCGCCTTCCACAACCTTGAAGGGCCGCGGTTACCAATTTTACTAAAACCAGTCCTTCAGCTTTGATGTGACAAGGCCAGGATTTCTGAAATTCCAATCCATTCAGCCTCCTTTCCAGAAGATATTTTCCCGCAAATTTCTAATTTATTCTAAAATATCTATATTTAAGGGGCACAATATGATTACCGACCTACTTAATACTCTTTTGCGTCAGGTCGGCAAACCATTTTGGTCGCTTTATAATGAATCAATCAGATCAACAAAAATATGGCCAACAAACCCTGGCTCGATAAATACGCATCCGGTATTGCAGCCAACGTAGATTACCAGAAATACCAAAGCCTGCATCAATTCCTGCAGGAATCGTTCGAAAAATACAAGGATCTTGTAGCTTACACTTCGATGGGAAAGGAAATGACTTTTCACGAAATCGAAGTTTCGGCTACGTATCTGGCAGCCTACCTGCAATCTCGTGGATTGAATCCAGGGGACAAGGTCGCCATAGTATTGCCTAATGTGTTGCAATTTCCTATTGCTGCCTATGCCGTTCTGAAAGCGGGACTTGTACTGGTCAACACCAATCCGCTCTACACAGCCCACGAAATGAAACATCAGTTTCTGGATTCCGAAGCCCGGGCTATCATAATACTGGAAAATTTTGCCGCAGAATTTGAAAAAATAGCTGCCGAAACCAACATTGATGTCATCATCACCACCCAGGTAGGTGAGTTACTCGGCAGTATAAAAGGTGCCATGGTCAATTTTGTGGTACGGTATATCAAAAAGATGGTGCCCCGCCATAATCTCGTCAACACGGTATCCTTCAGCGAAGCACTGAAGCAGGGAAAGAAATTCAAGGTAAAGGAGGTAACGCGTAAACCGGATGATGTGATCATACTCCAATACACCGGAGGGACAACAGGTATTTCCAAAGGTGCTATGCTGACCAATGAGAATATGGTGTCCAATTGCCTTCAGGTCAAGGAAGTCATGGGCCCTTATCTGGAATCGGGTAAAGAAATCGCATTGTGCGCCTTACCCTTGTACCATATCTTTGCCTTTACGATCAATTTCCTGGTCATCTCAGCGCTTGGCATGAAAAATGTTCTGATCATCAATGCCCGGGATATCGGTTCATTGGTCAAGGCCTTCAAGTCTGAAAAGATTTCGTTGTTCCCGGGTCTCAATACCCTATTCAACGCACTTGTTCACAATGACCAGTTCAAAACGTGCGATTTTTCAACCCTCAAAGTTACGGTAGGGGGTGGAATGGCCGTTCAAAAAACCGTGGCATTGGAATGGAAGAAGGTAACAGGCTGTGTACTCAGTGAAGGTTACGGCCTGACAGAAGCCAGCCCGGTGGTCAGCGTCAATCCGTTCAATGAGACTGCACGACTGGGCACCATCGGTATTCCGATACCCTCCACCGATGTCCGCATTCTCGATGATAATGGACAACCCCTTGGCTTTAATCAGGTTGGGGAACTGGCGGTCAAAGGGCCTCAGGTCATGAAGGGTTACTTCAAACGTCCGGATGAGACCGAGAAGGTGCTGGATAGCGAGGGCTGGCTCAAAACAGGTGATATGGCCCGGCTTGATGCCGATGGATTTATCCAGATTGTCGACCGTAAAAAAGATATGATCCTGGTAAGCGGATTCAATGTCTATCCCAATGAAGTGGAAAACGTCATTGCCATGCACCCGAAGGTCCTTGAAGTAGCCGCAGTAGGTGTGGAAGATGAACATTCTTCGGAAGTGGTTAAGATTTTTGTCGTCAAAAAGGACAAATCATTGACCGAAAAGGAATTGAAGGAATACGCTAAAGAATACCTGACGGGGTATAAACGCCCCAAATTCATTGAGTTCCGAACCGAACTACCCAAATCCAACGTCGGGAAAATATTGCGTAAAGAACTCCGGGATGAAGCGAACGGAGGAAACAATAAATAATCTAATTCTTTCGTACTTTTGCCGTCAAGCACGATGAAGATGGCAAGATTAACCTGGATTCTCTTTTTGGTAGCCCAGATTCCAACGATGGGTTTTACCCAGTCCCGACTTTTACCCCCGGGGATCCATAAACTCCCCAGTTTTATCAATACTCCCCTGGCCGATGAGATCGGTCCGATCTGGACCTGGGACGGAAACACCATGTTTTTCACCCGAATCAAAGACCCTAAATTCAATAAAACCCTCATTTACAACGACAAGGATCTCTACCAGACCCTGCCATACGGTGAATATGTCACTTTTGTGACCAATCTGTACAAGGAACTTGGGGACCTGGAGAAAAGAGAAAATATTTATCTCAGCCCTTTCAACCAGGATGTCTTTATCGCGGAAATGGAAAATGGCGTCGTCGATCGGTTCGTACATCCAGAACATCCCCTCAACAATGCCCTTCCCAATTCCGTCTGCGCCATTATGCCCGACCAAAAAACGCTGGTCCTCATGAATCAGTTTTATCAGAATGGCAGTATGTACAAAGGGTTTTCTACCTCACAGCGACTGGATGAAACTACCTTTAGCTGGCCACAGCCCTTATTCATTTATGATTTCAAAGAACTTTCAGGCACCGATGCCAATCTGACCTTGTCCCGCAACGGAGAAGTCATGATCCTTGCATTTGACCGGAAGACCAGTACCAATACCGACCTAAACGTATGCTTCAGGGTCAACACCAACACCTATTCCGAGCCGGTCCCACTGACCAACCTCAATTCTTCATTCCGGGAATTCAGTCCGGCACTGAGCGAAGATGGTAAATTTCTGTTTTTTTCGTCCACCCGAGGAGAATATCCCTATCGAAGCAACCTTTATGTTTCGCAGCGACTGGACGACAGCTACCTGCGTTGGAGCAATCCGCAGAAACTGATATCACCGATCAATTCCGATGCCAATGACGGCCATCCGTTTTTACTGGGCAAAAAATTGTATTTTGCTTCCGACCGGGATGGTTCATGGGATATCTTTTACTTTGATTTTGATGAATTTATCGAGCTGAGACCGGAAACCAGAGAGGTCGCCTCCATCGGAGATGAAGAACCGGCAGTTACCGTAAAACCTCCTCCGCCTACCGCGGTCCAGGAAGCAAAGAAACCAGAAATCAATATGGTCCGGATTCGCGTGGTCGATTCGCAAACCGAAGAGCCGGTGAACGCAACTGTTCTCGAAATCAAGGAGGATGGCACTACCGGGATTAGGTTTGATGTGGATGAAAAAGGATTTCTCATGGAATTCCAGGAGCGGAAAGTGACCACCTATTACCCGCAAATCAAGGGCTATATCACCAAACCCCGAAAATACGATATAGCTGCTTTGCTCGAAAATGCTGAAGAAATTCCCACCTTAGATATTCCGATCGATGCCATCCGGGTGAACAACCCGATTTATTTGGAACCCATTTTTTTCAAGAAAGGCACCAATCGAATTTTGTCCGTTTCATACAACGAAATCCGTAGACTGGCCGTCATTTTGAAAAATCATCCGAACATACGGATCCTTATCAAAGGACATACCGACAATTTCGGGGATATGTCCGCACTGGTGGCCCTATCTGAGCGTAGAGCCGGGGCAGTCAAAGCCTTTCTGATCGCTCAGGGAATTTCGGAGTACCGGATCGAAACAAAAGGAATGGGACCCAAAGAACCAATTACCGACAACTCGACCGAAGAATTGAAAGCACAGAACAGAAGGGTCGAAGTCATTATTTCGCAAATTGATGAGTGACAAACTAGCCACAGGGTTATCGTTTATTTTTCATCCGGTCTGGTATCCGGTCGGACTACTGATTTTCTATCTGTACGCCAATCCGATCGCTTTTGGCCTGAATGAACCAATGGACGACGTAGTGATGATTCTTCAGACCGTGGTGATCTGTCTTATTCTCCCACTGGTCAGTATAGGGGTGATGTGGAAAATCAATCTGATCTCCTCGCTTCATATGGACAATCGGATGGAACGCATCGGACCTTTCATTGCGATGATGATCTGCCTGCTCTGGTATTATCTCAACATCGGGCAATATGGCGTGGCGCCCATTTACCGGCTTTATATCCTGGGCGTCCTCATTTCGCTGGCCTTTATATTTCTGACCAATTTATTTGTAAAAGTCAGTGTTCATGCCGCAGGAGCCGCAGGGTTGCTTTTGAATCTGCTGATCGCCAGCAAAAATTTTGATTATTCTCGGTTCATCATCCGATCGGGCGATTCTTATTTTCAAATGACATTCGAGAATATCATCTGGATTGCTTTACTTATTCTATTTATAGTTTTACTTTCGAGGTTTTATTTGAAAAAGCACACCGGCATGGAACTGGCTGGTGGTCTGATCCTGGGTTTTTTCGGTCAGGTGCTTGCGGTCAAACTGATCGAAGTGATCTAATAAATCTTTATAAATATGGACTTGAGTACATTACAACAAACGATTGAGCAATGCTGGGAAAACCGGGAATTGCTCCGGGAAGAATCCTCACTCGCAGCGATCAATGAGGTCGTTGAAATGCTTGATAAAGGCCAACTGCGTGTGGCAGAGCCGGATGGGGAATCCGGGTGGAAAGTGAATACCTGGGTCAAAAAGGCCGTTGTGCTGTTCTTCCCGACCCGATCCATGGAAACCATTGAAGTAGGACCGTTTGAATTTCACGATAAAATTCCCCTGAAAAAGGATTATGCGGATCAGGGGGTCAGGGTAGTCCCCCATGCCATTGCCCGGTATGGATCATTTTTGGAAAATGGTGTAATTATGATGCCCAGTTATGTGAATATTGGTGCTTACGTCGGGAGTGGCACTATGGTGGACACCTGGGCAACCGTGGGTTCGTGCGCGCAGATCGGCCGGAATGTACACCTCAGTGGAGGCGTAGGTATAGGTGGTGTTCTGGAACCCCCTCAGGCTGCTCCTACCATCATCGAAGACAATGCCTTCATAGGTTCCCGCTGTATCGTCGTAGAAGGAGTCCATATCGAAAAAGAAGCAGTGCTCGGTGCCAATGTGGTACTGACTCAATCTACCCGAATCATTGACGTTACCGGTGAAGAGGCTGTGGTCCATCGAGGACGCGTACCCGCACGGAGTGTGGTTATTCCCGGTACATATGAGAAAGAATTTCCAGCCGGCAAATACCAGGTTTCCTGCGCACTGATCATCGGCCAACGCAAACCCAGCACGGATAAAAAGGTGAGCCTGAACAATGCTTTGCGGGATTTTGACGTAGCAGTGTAGTCTACTTCCTATTTTGAGTATTTAATTTGATCGATCATGAAAAAAACTCCCTTCTACCGGGCCATTCAGATGGTCGGAATTCACAGACCACTCCGGAATGGAACAATGGCCATTCTAATATTTCTCGTAGCCATATCATGTGCTGGTCTGCAAAAAACCACTGTCGAAGCCCCCGCCCAGGTGGAAGTTCGGCAGCTCGACACCCTGGTCGTATCCAGCGATCCGGTATATGAAGAACTACAGGATACAGCAACCCCGGAAATACCAAATTCGCTTCCGGTGTACCAGGCCAGCTATGAGAGAACGATCAATATACTTCATACCGAACTGGATATCTCCTTCGACTGGGACAGTGAATCCGTCAACGGAAAAGCACTGATCACCCTTTCCCCTTACTTCTACCCGACCGATAAGGTTATTCTCGATGCGAAAAACTTTGACATACATGCCATTCGTAGAAATGAGAATGGCCAGGAACTGCAATATGATTACGACGACCGACAACTCACCATTCAGCTTGAAGATATCAGATATCCGGACGACGAGGTGACAATTGCCATCGAATATACAGCTCATCCCAGTGGTACCGGCGGCAGTTCCGCGATCACCAGTGATAAGGGGCTGTTTTTTATTAATGCAGATGGACAAAGTAACAAACCACAACAAATCTGGACCCAGGGAGAGACGGAACACAATTCCAACTGGTTTCCCACCGTCGATAAACCGAACGAGCGCATGACAACCGGCATCAGACTCACCGTCCAGGATCGGTTCCGCACCCTGTCCAATGGCCTGTTGAAAGAATCCAGGCCCGCCGGGAACGGCATGCGGACCGATTACTGGGTTATGGATCAGCCACATGCGCCTTATCTGGTGATGATAGCGGTGGGAGAATTCGTGAAGGTAGAAGACCAGTGGAAAGATATTCCATTGGGATATTGGGTCGAACCGGAATACGAAGAAGATGCGCCCTACATCTATGAGAACACCAAAGAGATGCTGACCTATTTTTCAGACCTCATCGGGATCGACTATCCCTGGAAAAAATATGATCAGATCGTAGTCCGGGATTACGTTTCCGGGGCTATGGAAAATACTACTGCGGTAATTTTCGGGGAATTCATCCAGCGGAAAAGGCGGGATTTGATCGACGACAACAACGATCGCATTGTAGCACATGAAATGTTTCACCATTGGTTCGGTGATCTGGTCACTACCGAATCCTGGTCCAATCTGACGATGAACGAAGGATTTGCCAATTACAGTGAACATCTTTGGCGGGACCACCACTACGGTAAATACGAAGGGCAGGCACAGTTGTTTGAAGAAAAATACGGCTATCTGTATTCCACCCAGACATCGGGCATACATCCCCTGATATATTTCGGGTATGCGGAAAAGGAAGATATGTTTGACGCACATTCCTATAACAAAGGCGGGTTGGTTCTTCATATGCTCCGGCATGAAGTGGGTGATAAAGCCTTCTTCGCCGGGCTCCGATATTACCTGGAGCGCAACGAATACAGCGCTGTAGAAGCCCATGATCTTCGCCTGGCTATGGAACACGTGACCGGTCGTGACCTCAATTGGTTCTTCAATCAATGGTTTTTTGAAGCCGGACATCCCGAACTCAATATTGAATACCTTTACGATTCCACCGCACAGGAACTGGAGATTCATGTGGAACAGACCCAGGATCCGGAATTGAGCATACCCATTTTTCAATTACCGGTTACCTTTGATGTATATATACCCGGTGACACCGTCCGGCGGGTAGAATTCAGATTGGATCAGCGCAATCAGGTATTTACTATTCCCGGACTCGAGATCGAGCCCATCGTTGTGAGTTTCAACCCCGATCACGTTCTGCTGGCCCCGGCTGAACAAAATTTTTCCGTGACTCAATCCACTTTTTTGGTGAATAATGCTGATCATGTGGGGGTGATTCTGGAGAACCTGCAAAAGGCCAACCCCCTGCTGATCGACGTGGAACGACTGCTCCGGTTTCCAGCCAAGGACATACAGCTCATTGCCCTGGATATGGTCCAGCCCGGGAGTTCTCAGGAGGTACTGGATCTGGTCAGGGAGATGGCGTTGGAAGCTGAAAACAGTTTTGTACGTGAAAAAGCCATCGTGATCACCGGAAATCTTGGTCAACCCCTGGAGGAGGTCAAACTCATTTCAATGGCCCAATCACAGGAGTTACCCTACCGGGTCATCAATTCAGCTTTACTGGCACTCAACAACCTCAATCCGCAGACCGCCATAGAGGTTATGAAAACGATCGATATCAAAGAATCACATTCCCTGGTTTCCGGAGCTGCCAGCATTTATGCAATGACGCGTGACTCTCAATATTTGTCCTTCTTCGATGAAAATGCTACCTTTGTGACCGGGCAAATGGCCGTTCCTTTTTATTCCAGCTACATATCGCTGATTTCGGTGCTTGAACCGGCAGAAATGTTGGAAAAATTGACCGGCCTGATGGAGCAGGGAAGTCAAAGTTCCGATCTTTTCCAGAAATATGGCCTGATCAAAGGAATAACAGACCTGATCCGGGAAGGAGAAGTAATGACTGATCAGATTCCGGAAATGAAAAGAATGGCTGGTAATGTGGTCGATTCTGTGGACAATCCTAATTACAGACAATTTTTCCGGTCGATGCTCAATTCCGCAGGATAAATTTCCGCCCGACAAGCAATTGAGAAATGTGAATTGAGACAATGAGTGATCTTTTATCGCAACTGAATAGTATCCAGAAGCAGGCTGTCACCCAGATCGAAGGTCCGGTCATGGTTATCGCTGGTCCGGGGTCCGGCAAAACCCGTGTGCTGACCTATCGTATCGCTTACATGATCCAGCAGGGAATACCTCCACATCAGATCCTGGCGCTGACTTTCACCAATAAAGCTGCACGGGAAATGACGGAACGGATCGAAAACGGGGTGAACGGCCGGGTTTCAGGGTTGTGGGCCGGAACCTTCCATTCCCTGTTTGCACGCATTCTCCGGTTCGAAGCCAAACATATCGGATACCCTTCCCAGTTTACAATATACGATACCGACGACTCCAAAAGCCTGATCAGAACGATTGTAAAGGAAATGAATCTGAAGAGCGAAGATTATCCGGCCAATCAAATTCTGTCCCGCATTTCCTCGCTCAAAAGTAATCTGATCACCCCCCGGACCTACGAACAGGATGAAAAACTGATGACCAGTGATCGGATCGGAAATCGACGCGCATTCCATAAAATTTACAGTGAATACGTCGCCAGGTGTAAACAGGCTGGTGCCATGGATTTTGATGACCTGCTGTACCGGTTATACGAACTTTTTCAACGGTTTCCGGAAATTCTGACCAAATATCGGCAGCGATTCCGGTACATCCTCGTCGATGAGTTTCAAGACACCAACTTCCTCCAGTATGCCATCATCCGGAAGCTGACCAAATACAAGGGAAGCCCGGAAAACATCTGTATCGTAGGAGATGATGCCCAGAGTATCTACGCCTTCCGGGGCGCTACCATCGAAAACATTCTGGACTTCGAACGGGATTTCAAGTCAGCGAAGGTATTCAAACTGGAACAAAATTACCGCAGTACCCCCTATATTGTAGCGGCTGCCAACGATGTGATATCCCGGAATAAACGACAGATCAAAAAAACCATCTGGACTTCACAGGATGAAGGTCAAAAGATCAAAGTGATCAAAACCGTATCCGACAATGAAGAGGGCAAACGGATCGCAGATCTCATACTCGAACACAAAAACCGGTACCACGTTTCCAATTCCGAAATTGCCATCCTATATCGGACCAATGCACAGTCCCGCGTATTTGAAGATTATTTACGACGCTACAATATTCCCTATCGTATTTATGGCGGGTTGTCATTCTACCAAAGGAAAGAGATCAAAGACCTGCTGGCATACCTCCGGCTCGTGATCAATCCCAGTGACGAAGAAGCCTTCAAACGGGTGGTGAATTATCCCCGGAGAGGTATAGGTTCGACTACACTGGATGCAATCATGGCACATCGCTCGAAACAAGACACCGACCTTTTTACCGCCGCCCAATCGGCCCCTTTACCCCCCCGGGCACGTGGTCAGCTCAATAAATTTTTAAAGATCATTCAGAACGGGGTCAAAAAAAATGAAGAGAAAGGGGCATACGAAGCAGCGGAATACCTGGCCAATGCCAGTGGAATAATCAAATCTTTCAAAGATGAGAATACCACAGAAAGCCTTGGTCGGTTGGAAAATATTGAGGCGCTGCTGAATGGGATCAGGAATTTCATGGATGAGGATGAAGTATCGGAAATGGGGATTGAGGCGGACGACCGGAGCCTGGCAGACTTTATTCAGCACATTGCCCTTCTCACGGATCAGGACAACGACAATGCTGATTCTGACCGTATCACCCTAATGTCCGTCCACTCGGCCAAAGGATTGGAATTTGATGCCATTTTCCTGGTAGGGCTGGAAGAGAATCTTTTTCCATCTTTCATGTCCATGGAAAGTGATAAAGATATCGATGAGGAAAGACGACTGTTTTACGTGGCCATTACCCGGGCCCGTAAGCATCTGACTCTGTCGTATGCTACCTCCCGTTACCGATTTGGGAAAGTAGTTTACAACAGACCAAGCCGATTCCTGGAAGATATCGATCAGGCCAATTATGACAATCCATCTGTGGTGTTTGGCAGACCTTTTTCCATGGAAGAATCGCAGCCTGGAACCGCAGCCCGGATTATCCCGCCCAAGCGAAAGAAGGAAGCCAGTCGCATTGTCCCGCCTAAGGATTTTACACCTGCTCAGGCCAGTGAAATTGAAGAAGGGATGGAGGTATTCCACCTCAAATTTGGCAAAGGGAAGGTTCTCAAAATCGACGGTCAAAACGATAGCCGCGTGGCAACAATCCATTTTCCGGATATCGACAGCCCACAACGTCGGATCATGTTGAAATTCGCCAAGCTTCAGATAGTGGAATCTATTCATTGACACTCCAAACCAATTACGAGACAATTGGTTATAACCAGGAGACCGGGGACAAAAACATTATTTTCAAATACAATTTCGTATATTTGAAGGTCCCAAATAATCCTACGATATGAAAACGGCTTACTTTTTGATCATTTCTTTTCTGACCAGCGTACACCTCTCTGCCCAGATCGAATTTCGGGAAGGTTCCTGGGATGAGATTCTCAGTATGGCTCAGACCGAAGATAAACCCATTTTTGTCGATGCTTATGCCGTGTGGTGCGGTCCCTGTAAAAGGATGGCAGCCGATGTGTTTACACAGGCCAGCGTGGGCGATTTTTTCAATGGCAATTTCATCAATGCCAAAATTGATATGGAAAAAGGGGAAGGTCCCACACTGCGCAGCAAATACGGTGTGACGGCATACCCCACGCTATTGTTTATGACTCCGGAAGGAGACGTTCTACACAAAGCCATTGGATATCAGAACGCTGACAATCTGCTGAAACATGGGAATATGGCGCTGCGAAAAACCAATCAGGCAGGGGAATTCACCAAGCGTTATGAGGCCGGAGAGCGTGAGCCCGAATTTATCCTGGAATACATTCAGGAATTGAATAAAGCCGACCGGGAAACGGAAAAAATAGCACTGGAATATTTCCAGGAAATGGAAGAAGTGGATCCGGAATACAAAGCCCGGATCGCATTTGAATCGTTCAAAAATATGGATTCGCAGTTGTTCAAATACGTGCTCGAAGGTAAAGAAGTGATCCGTAGTCAATACGATCAAAGCGTGATCGACCATCGACTGATCGAAGCATCAAAAGGTACGATCAACACTGCCATCCAGTACAGTGCTCCTTCTGTGTTCCACCAAATGGTAGAGAATCTGAACAGCATGGATGTCTCCCCCGACATATTGAGCAGTATCGAACGATCCTATTATGCTCAGACGAAAGATGAAGAAGCCTTCCTGGCCAGTATAAAAACCTCCCTGGAGGACGAAAACTCCGATCCCTGTGCCCTGGCGATGGAAATATACCAGGCTTTTCCGGAGTCTACGCCTATGTTGGAATTTGCCAGAAAGGTATTTGATCAGAATTTTCCAATGGATCTTACTCTGGAAAATTATGTTACAGGGCTAAGTCTGGCCATCGGGTTGCAGGATATGGTGTATATGGGACAATTACACGCCACCATGAAAATGAAACCCAATCCCAGTACTCAGGAGACCCGCCAGGTGGATGGATTGTTTCAGAAAGCACAAAATTACCTCAACCGGCAGATGAGTAAGAATTAGTAGCACCTGTAAGTGATGAAGTCAGATCTGTTCAGGAAATCCGTATAGCCATCAAATTCAATTGGGCGGATATAATACCGCTTTCACTGCTCGTGATTTTACAGGCACACCCTTTGTGTTAAGTGGCGACATCGATCAGAATGCGCCGGACAAAGTGTACAACAGCTTCCACGTGGTCATCACTTCCGACGTGGATTCCACCACCGTCATAGATGGCTTTACCATCATCGGAGGGAATGCGAATGGCAGTGATCTTAATAGTTTTGGAGGTGGGATGTTTAACGAAAACAGCTCTCCCACAATCACCAACACCATTTCTTAAGTTCGAATGGTTGTTTTGGCAGAGGACTGAGATGTTTCTTTTCATGGGCTAAGAATTTTTCCTCCCGACAATAATCCCTTCCCTGCATCCGGGTTTGATTGAGGGTCTGCATATTCTCTATGACGGTACTATTGAGGTCTGCCTGACTGAAAAATAGTTGGTTTCGAATCTTTGCATGTACATGAATATACAACAGTTTGACATGATTTTCAACCAAAGCCTTGTCCTTCGGTTTTGCAGGCCTGGCTGGGATCACGGTCATACCGTAATGATTAGCAAAGTCTTCCAATGCCTTATTGAGAGTCGGTTCGTAATTGTCTGCTTTAGTCACTGCCGCTTTAAAATTATCAGGAACCAGAACCTGAGGTACTCCGCCCAAAAATTCCAGACATTGCCTCAAGGCATTCAGGAATTCTCCTATGCTTTGATTGCGGATGGTACAAGCATATCCATAGCCAGAAAAGGGCAGACAAGCAACGAAAACCGTACATTCTATCTGCTCTCCAGTCAATTGATCAATGTATGCCCCGATAGCTATCGGGGTTAGATGATGAAGATAGGGCGAAAAAGAATCCGTCAGATGTGTCACGAATTTAGTGACCGGTGCACTAGTGCGCCTTTGCAGAGGGCTGCTTTTTTGGTTACTTTTTTTCAGCAAAAAAAGTAACAGAGACCATTTTATTTTTCACACGTAGCATCTAAAAGGTCATTTTTAGGAACTTGAGTTAAGTCTAAAGAATTACTCCCTCAGTGTAAAAGCCGGCAGATCAATCCGTTCCCCGCCCCGTAACGCAGATTCGTGTGCCAGGATACCTACACAGGTAATATTGGCCGATTCCCTTGCGTTCGGATAGCCATGTTTTCCATGAAGAAGTGCATCCATGAAGGCATGGACCAGGTGCGGATGAGATCCGCCATGACCCGCACCCTGGATAAAGGACAAGTGCTGATGTTCATCTGTATCGTACACACCTGCCCGGGTAAACGACCGGATCTCTTGGGGTAGTAAATGAGCATAATCCGGGCACTCCGTCAATTCCGGAATTTCAGGCTCCGGTTTTTTGGCCGTATGGACCACCAATGGATTGTGCTCTATCAATGGCCATTCCACCGATTTCTCAGAGCCATACACTTCAAAACTTTCCCGGTATTGACGAGCTACGTCAAACAGGGAACGGTACACATGGGCGGTAAGATCACTGTTTCTGAATTTGATGTGGGCAGTTTCCACCGCAAAAGGTGAATTGTAATGTTGGTGCAGTTCTTCCCGGATAGTGCCCGAGCCAAAGCAGGATACGGTTTCTGCTTCACCCCGCGTCAGACCCAGCACGGGTCCCACGCAATGCGTGGCATAATACATCGGCGGGAGACCCGGCCAGTAATCGGGCCATCCATCCATATCTTGCTGATGACTGGCTTTCAAAAACTGAATTTTCCCCAATTCGCCCTTTTCGTAAAGATCCTTCATAAACAGAAATTCCCGCGCGTAAACCACAGTTTCCATCATCATATAGGTCAGACCGGTTTCTTCTGTAAGCCGGACGATCTCTTCACACTCCTCTACCGACGTCGCCATCGGAACCGTACATGCCACGTGTTTACCGGCTTTCAGTGCCTGGATGCTTTGCTGACCGTGAAGGGGGATAGGGGTGTTGATATGTACCGCATCTATGTCAGGATCATTTAATAAATCTTCGTAGGAGGTATATCTTTTTTCGATGCCAAACTGATCCCCGATTTCATCGAGTTTGCTGCGGGATCGCTGGCAGATGGCATACATATTGGCTCCGGGGTAACGTTGGTAAATAGGAATAAATTCAGCCCCGAATCCGAGACCTACGATTGCGATATTCATAATTTCAATTTTGACATTTTACGATGAAATGCCAAATTAATAAATATTTTTGAAGTTCAAATAAATTCAAACATTTTGGATATCCGCTTCTTTTTGATAATTCTTAGCCTTTATGGAAAGCTCGTCGCGTAATATATCGGTAGTGGTGACCGGGGGCGCTGGCTTTATCGGGAGTCATCTGTGTGAAGCCTTGATCAGCCAGGGACACCGTGTGACTGCTATTGACAATTTTGATCCGTTTTACAGCCGGAAGCGGAAAGAAGCCAATATCAATAGCTTAATCCGACATCCTGATTTCCAGATGCTTGAACTCGACATTACGAATCCCCGGCAACTCAGGACCCAATTCCCGAAAGAAACCGATGCTATCGTTCACCTGGCTGCCAAGGCGGGTGTACGGCCATCGATATCCGATCCGGTCGACTATCAGACTACCAATGTTTTGGGCACCCAATACCTGCTTGAGATAGCGAAAGACTTTGAGATCGGACAATTTATTTTTGGCTCCTCAAGTAGCGTATATGGCGTTAACGAAAATGTGCCCTGGCAGGAGTCAGACACCGTTTTGCAGCCTATCAGTCCCTATGCTTCCAGCAAGGTGTCCGGGGAATTACTGGGGCATGTGTATGCACATCTGTACCCCATCCGGTTCCTGGCGCTCCGTTTTTTTACGGTATATGGCCCCCGGCAACGACCCGATCTGGCGATTAACCGTTTTTTCCGAATGATCGATGAACACTGCGCCATCCCAGTCTATGGAGATGGATCCACTTGCCGGGATTATACCTATGTGGATGATGTTGTGTCGGGTATTATAGCTGCACTGAAGTACCGGGCATCCTCCTATGAAATTATCAATATCGGTAATTCCCAGACGGTCTCCCTATCAGAATTGATCTCAGCCATCGAAAAAGTCGCCGGAAAAAAAGCCACTATCAACCGACTGCCCCTTCAGCCGGGAGACGTGCCACGGACCTTTGCAGATATCACAAAAGCTGAACGTCTCCTGGGTTATCAACCTGACACCTCCCTGGAGTCCGGGCTACAGGCCTTTTATAAATGGTCTCATTCCATCAATAAATGATGTTCGTGAACCATGATTTCCCGAGAACGAGTAATCAAAAAATTAATATCTTTGGATCTGTCATTGAATCACATCAAAAATCAGTTAACGATATGTCAGAACTTCTCGGAGTAGGTTCCAGAGTCCGCCACAACATGTATGGAAAAGGGGTTGTCATCAGTCTGGATGCAGAAAATTATCAGGTTTGTTTTGTTGAAAACGGTATCCTGCCGATAGGCAGAAGTTATTCCGGTTGGGATGTCATCGAACGCATCAAACCGGATAAAACCGTATCCTACACGCAGCTCGAACGCAGTTTGGAACGGGTACTACTCGCCCATGACCTACTGCCTCCAGATATCGAAATGGCCCGGAAATGGGAGGGCGGCACACTGATTATCCGCGATTCGGACGGGACGGTCAAGGAAAAGGAAATTCCCATTGATACTTTCTTCAAAAAGATCATCTCGGTACGGGAACGGTTGCGTGTCATGGAACAGCGGATCAACTCAAGTTCGCTGGGAGATGAAGAAAAAATCAATCTGCAACAATACCTCACCCGTGCATACGGTAGTCTGACCACTTTCAATATCCTCTTCCAGGAAAAAGAAGATCATTTTGTAGGGGAAAGATCGAAGTAGAAAATGAAAACCCATGTGGGTGCCATCGATCCTGGTAGCGACAATTTTAATCGCCATATATAAGAAAAGCGGATCAATCCGGGCCGGGACGTAACCGCCATTCTGCCAAATTATACATTGGAACTTTCATTCAACATGTTAAATTATAATAAAACAGGGAGTTGATTTGACGATTTCATGGTTTCAGGCGTCTTATGAAGCGACTAACTCAATAAAAAAACCATGAAAATCAGAAATCATGAAAAATCCAATGCGAATATTTTCGATTCTACCTGTTCTGTTGACCTTGTTTTTGACTATGGGATGTGAAAAGGAGGAAACCAATTTGCCTGTCGATCCATTGGAGGTGGAATACACCTTTGATGAAAACCGGGAAAACTGGCAGGCCGGCTTCGCTGATTACCCCGAAGGGGAAGAAGAATTCTATGAATTGGGATCCGCTCACAGTATGCTACCTGCTCCTCTGGATTCTACCAATGGAAGTCTGATGATTACAGGAAACAATCACAGCGATGACCTTTTCATGTTTATCTATCGACGGGTAGAAAACTTGTTCCCCAACAGCGAGTATGAAGTATATTTTGATCTGACACTGGCTTCGGATGCGGCGGACGATTCATTTGGCGTAGGAGGCAGCCCTGCCTCAAGTGTTTATCTCAAGGCCGGCGCGCTCAATTTCAAGCCCTTTACTGAAGTAGGAGATCAGGGGTTCTACCACGTCAATCTGGATAAGGGAAATCAATCCCAAGAAGGGGACAATATGATGAACATCGGCAACGTAGCCAATGGTTCGGATGAATTCGTATATACACTTATTGAGCGAGGAAATGAAGAACCTTTTCGGTTCAAGACCGGACCTGAAGGAGACGCATGGATCATCATCGGAACCGATTCGGGATTCGAGGCGACTACCACCTTGTATTATGACCGGATAATGGTGCGCTTTCAAAAGGCAAACCCATAATGGAGGGATTCTGAGGGTCTAACCAGGAATTACATGACGGGCATTCATAATAAAAATCACCTCTGTGCCCCCCTGCTGTTGAATG
>CBFGVZ010000069.1:0-16190 GCA_965652315.1 uncultured Saprospiraceae bacterium
TCGAAGGAATGGAAGGAATTCTTCTAATCACGGTAGGAGTCACTTGTAAATTTTTCCTGGTGTTCGCTATAGAATATGATTCGTCACCACAAAAAGAAGTATGTAGTATTTAGCCAGTTTCCATTGTAGTTCTTTAACACAATTATTCAATTGGTTGTACACCGTCTTATGCGTGATACCCAGTTCGGAAGCAATCTCCGGTACCGATAACTGTTTTTGATAATGCAATACGAAAATCTGTCTTCTTTTGCGGGGCAGGGTATCGATCCAGGACAATAGAAGGTGGGCCAGGTCATCTCTGATAAGGTTCTGATCGGTTTGGATCGGAGAAATCATCATGGCTTCGAATGGCTCGTAAAAATGCTGATATTGGCGGGATATGGCAATTTGCCGATAAACCTGAAACCGCACCGCACTGGTGAGATAAGCATGCAGGTTTTTGATTTCCACCTCTTTTCGTCGTCTCCACAGGCTCAGCAATACATTTTGCACCACATCCTTGGCAGAAGCTTCATCCTGCAATCGTTTAAATGCGTGAGAATAAAGAATTTCCCAATAGATTTCAAATATTTCATTGAAGGCCGTCCGATCTCCATCCCTCAGTCGGGATACCAATTGGTTGTTCGTTTCAATTTTTAGATTTTTCACAATACCTCAGAATGTTATTCCCACCTCCAAGGTAATAAATTATTAAGTTTGCGTGAAATTAATTTACGAACTTTACCTGGTCAGATTAGTCCGATCAGGGCCCGTAGGGAAGTTCGCACTGGAAATTTTTATTTTTTTATAAGAATTTAATTACTCATTGACCAGGGGAGTAAATTGAAATTTCTGCCCATCAAACAATCCCAGGTCGCTCAGTTTCAGACTCGGAATCACCAGCAAAGCCATAAAGGACAGCGTCATAAAAGGGGCACGAAGTGAACTTCCCATTTCCCGGGCCATCGCATCAATTCGCTGGTATTTTTCAGCTACCTTTTCTCCAGATTCGGTTGACATCAGACCAGCTACCGGAAGTGGCAGAACCCCCACTTGATTATCGTTCACCGCGCATACCCCACCCTGTGCTTCCACCATCAGATTGATAGCCCGGGTAATTGATTCATCATCCACTCCCACTGCTATAATATTGTGGGAATCGTGTGCTACGGTTGATGCTATCGCACCGGACTTCAGATCAAAACCCCGGACAAAAGCTACGGCAGGTGTAGTAGTCTGGTACCTGTTCACAACGACCATTTTGAGAATATCCTGCGTCGGATCGGCAATAATGTGACCGGTATTATTTCGCTTGACCTCCACGGTGGCCGATTTCGTGACGATCTGACCATCTTCTGCTACTATGACATTTAGCTGGTTCCCTGCGTCAGTAACCTGAATTGATCCGGAAGAAATCTTTTGACAGTTAAAGTGATTGATTTCTGCACTTGTGACCTCGGGCATCCTAACCTGACCTCCCTCAAATACCAATTCCCCATTCAGATAAGTAGCCTTTACCTGAAATTCATTTAGATCTCTAACAATGATAAAATCTCCCGGATCGCCAATGCGAAGAAGTCCCACATCCAGACCGTAATGGTCCACCGGATTGCAGCAGGCTGCCCTCAATACATCGAACATATCATATCCCAGACTTACCGCCCGGCGTACCAGATCATTAATGTGGCCAGTGATGAGTTCATCGGGATGTTTGTCATCAGAACAAAACATCAATTCTGAAGGATAATCTTTCATCAGGGGAATCAAGGTTTCAAAATTACGGGCAGCACTTCCTTCCCGGATGATGATTTTCATACCCGCTTTTAATTTATCCAGTGCTTCTTCGAGTGAAAAACATTCATGATCGGTAGAGATACCGGCTGCAGCGTATTGTATTGCGTCCATACCTTTAAGTCCCGGAGCATGACCGTCGATGGGTTTCCCGGCCATTCGGGCTGCATTTATTTTGGCCATTACCTCCGGGTCCTGGTGTAATACTCCCGGCCAGTTCATCATTTCAGCTAAATATAGAATATCCGGTCGGGACATCAGTCGCTGAATTCCGGTGACATCAATTGCAGCGCCTGAAGTTTCGAATGTAGTCGCAGGCACACAGGAAGGAGCTCCGAAATAAAATTTAAACGGAACCTGATTGCCATTATCGATCATATATTGAACACCATCCTCTCCAAGTACATTTCCGATTTCATGCGGATCCGATACCGTCGCCACCGTACCATGGCGCACCGCAATTCGAGCAAACTCAGCTGGAACCATCATCGAACTTTCAATGTGCACATGTGCATCGATAAAACCCGGGAGAATATATTGATCAGGTACACTTCCTTTCGCTGAAGTAATTCCGACGATCCGACCGTTCTCAATCTCAATTTCGCCGGCAAAAATCCGGCGTTTATGAATATCGATTACTTTGCCTGTTATTTTCATTATAAATATTCCATTTTGCTGTTTGAGACTGTAATTTAGGGAATGAATATCGAAGACCTATGTTATATTTCAAGAAAAATCTTATATTGAATCGGAATAAAATACCTTTGATATGCGCTGGTTTATTCTTTCTGGCTTTCTGATCGCCATTTTACAGTTGATGGGGCAAAATCCCACCGTTGAACCACTTGGATTGAATAGTAAGGCTCCGGATTTTCGATTGCCGGGCACCGATGGAAAAACATATTCTCTGGAGAGTTTTGAAGAATTTCCCATTCTGGCCGTAATTTTCACTTGCAACCACTGCCCTACTGCACAGGCCTATGAAGATCGTATCATAGAAATGGTGAATGAATATCGTCCCAGGGGTGTCGGCTTTGTAGCGATCTCGACGAATGATCCCAAGGCTATCAGTTTGTCGGAATTGGGATACAGTGATCTCAACGATGATTTGAAAGATATGAAAATTCGAGCCAGGGAGAAAGGGTTTAATTTTCCCTACTTATACGATGGGGAAACGCAGAAGGCTTCTCTTTCCTATGGACCAGCAACCACTCCTCAGGTATTTATTTTTGATGAAGACCGCAGATTGCGATACCGGGGTCGGATCGATGATACTGAAAACCCATATATGGAAGTTAAGACAGCCGATATGAAAATGGCACTTAATGATCTTTTGAATGGTGAAGAAATTGCAGAACCATTGACCAAAACTTTTGGTTGCTCCACAAAATGGTCCTGGAAAAGGGATTGGGTGGAAAAAGAGCAGGAAAATTGGAGGAATGAACCGGTTGAATTGAAAGACCTGCCATTGGAGGCGGTGGATGAATTAATTTCCAATCCGGGCGAGAATTTGAGGCTGATCAATTTCTGGGCCACCTGGTGCGGACCTTGTATCATTGAATTTCCTGATTTTGTGGATATCAATCGTATGTATCGAAACCGTGATTTTGAATTTATAAGCGTCTCCACTGACAAACCAGGCAGTCAGGAAAAAGTGCTCAAAATGCTTGAAAAATTTGAAGCATCGAATCTCAATTACCAGTATACGGGTGATGATATTTATCAACTGATTGAGGCGGTGGATCCGGAATGGCAGGGTCCAATACCTTATACCATCCTGATCGCCCCGGGTGGAGAAAAGATTTTTTCCGTCCAGGGTACCATTGATCCACAGGCACTCAAAACCAAAATCGTGGAGAAATTGGGACGATTTTATGCTGATGATTAGACTATAGGTTGAACATTAAGGATCATCGCAATTTAACCTGATTCTTTCAATGACTCCTTATCCATTTGCCTGCGCCGCCAGGAGGTATGTAATTGGTGTAATAAGCTTCATGACCTTCCTCATCTTTCCTGGACCATTCATACACCACATCCGCTACTTTTTTCCCATAAGCTTTAGATCTGTACCGAACTTTTGCATCGACCCCTGATTGAGTCGACTGTAATTCTAATTAGCCAGCAACTCGATTGTGCCTGGTATTTCGCTGGTGCTATTTTGAAATAAAGGGAAAAAGCGGTTTAAAAGACCCAATTGAGTACAATCGAAAGGACTTCCTATCGTGACTCCTTCCCAGATTCTTAGATGGGGAACGTTTTGTCATAAATAAAAACATTCGTGCAAGGTCATCAAACCCCACACGAATGCTTTAATCATTTCTACCCCTGACACTGATCTCAAATCATCGAAACACCAGGTTTCAGGTAGTAAATCTTTAATTATAGTGTTTCATCCATCTGATTTCATTGTTCACTTTCCAGCCAATGCGACGACCAAGGTCCATAGCTGATTCGGAATCCATCCGGAAGTGCACACCGATAGGAAGGCGGGAATACGCATTTTCTGCTGCCATTTCCCTGAAGCTGTTAAAATGTCGGGGCGTTCCATTGAATTCGGTTCTTCCCTGATGTGTGCGATCGGTCATTTCGTAATAATACCCCATATTGGCAGAAAGGACTTCAGCAGCTGCTGCACCAAATGTTCCATGACCGGACGGATAACTTGGAAATTCTGGTGTAAAGTACCGACCTGATCCATCTGGGCACATCAGGGTATTCCAATCAGTATCACCGAAAACCTTGTGAATATAATCTACCGGGCGAAGCACATTGAACCTATATTTTTCAGCCCAACATCGAACTCCAGCATCACTGAGCGCTATACCCAGTTTGGCGTAAAGTGCCAGGACCATATCAACGGGCTGAGAGTTGTTTCGGAAAAGCTGATTTGTGATATTGACCCAGCGTCCTGCAGGAGACATGGTCAGAATAGGACAATCATCACTCCAGAATTCAGCAATCCAATGATCTTCCTTCAATTTACCTTTCTTGATCTCATTGACTAGATTATAAGTTTCCAGGGCCTGTTTGTACATTTCAGAATTGGGGTCTTCACTATATGGAAGAGGATCCTTGACCCGATCCGCTTTGGTCGCTACAAATGTTCGCACTTCTCCCCAATGTGGATGCATGGCAGAAAGGTAATCCGGGTAGGTGGGAGACCATTTCCCTTTTCCACCGGGTGGAATATAGTTGGGATCGTAATTGCGGTAATATGCTTCATGACCTTCTTTATCTTTTTTCGACCATTCAAAAACCACATCGGCTACTTTTTTGCCGTAGGCTTTTGATCGGTATCGCACTTTGGGATCTACTCCCTGGTTCAATTTACTATACAATCGATTAGCCAGATGGTCCATTTTGGCCTGGAGGTTGGTAGGAGCGATTTTGAAGTAGTGGTCAAAGGCTGTTTCAAATGCGGAATTCAGTACGATTTCCCAGTCATATTCATATTCCTCAAAATGTTTTGGAATTTCCAAACCGGAAAACTGCCGCGCGACGGATCCATACTGCTGTGAATAGCCGGGAATCACAGCTTCATATGCGGTGAGTGCAATGTAAGCCAACATACGGGTTGCATTGGTAACACGCACTCCTGGTGTAAATCTTTCCATTTCAGGGAATAATTTATACCATTCCAATGCAACATCGCCGGTTATTCTTAGTTTAGAATAATCAACTTTGTCGTCGGTTGGAATTTGCGGGTCCTGGTTACATCCTATCAGGATGAAAAACGTCAGAGCCGACACAATCCCCCACCGTGGGAAATTAAAGTACATACGTTTCATGTTCATGGTTTTATTGATTAATAAAATTATAATTTGCATGTATTAAATTTGCTGGTTCAGTCCATAGGCCCGAACAAACAGTTTTATCGAATTCATCAGTATAAAAATGTCCTTTCATCCGATCACTCTTACTGACAGAATTATCTGAAGTAAAATTCCCTCAAAATTTACATGAATGTCAAGTTATACCATATCACTCATTTTATATTGCGACCTCAGTCTTCTCTGGGGGCTTAAAAATTGTTCATAAAATTACCTATTCACCTCTGATTGCAACGCAGAAGTCAATTATATCGTAAAGATAGCCGGATTTCCTGAAATGCCAAAATTGACAATCGTTAATTTTACCTCAACCATTTTTTTTGATCATTTGAAAAATTTATATGCGTATATCGCTATATTTCTTTCTAATACAAATCAGGAATCAAAACTATGTAAAATTCTTTGACCACCAAATTTCCAAATGTTAATTATAATATTATATTCCAACAAGCCTTGCATTCGAACAGCGTAGATCTTAATAACGATTTTGGTGAGATAGACCGGAAAAATTTTCATATATTGTTGAATCTTAAATATCTATACCATGAAAGTAATCATCCAATTACTATTGTCTGCTGTGATTGTATTTGTTTTGGCCTGGCTGCTACCCGGTGTTGAGGTATCGGGTTATGGAACAGCTTTGATCGTAGCATTGGTACTTGCAGGATTACAACTAGTCGTCAAGCCCATTCTCGTTATTCTCACTCTTCCGATCACCATTCTAACACTGGGCTTGTTCCTATTGGTCATTAACGCTCTACTGATTCTCATTATCGATGCAATTGTACCGGGATTTACAGTGGCTAATTTCTGGTGGGCTTTACTTTACAGCTTTCTTTTATCTCTGTTTGGTTCGTTTTTCGATGGGAACAATTAAAGTATCGGAAATGTGGGAATTGATGCAGCAGGTATTCAGGAAATCTATTCTTTGTGTACAATGCTGAAACTCTTTTTACCATAAAAAAACAGATCTGACAAAGTCCAGATTCATGTCAGATCTGTTTTCATTACCATATCAGGACCGACCCAATTACCGGAAGGTTGTTTTCAGACCATCCAGGAGTGAGTCAAATACTATTGTAAGAGGTAGTCATTCCGAAATAATATTTCGGCTTCCATAGTCCATTCAGGAAACAATTCAGGAACTTTCCACCGATGTGCTACACTTTTCGCCTTTACATCGATGTTTTTTGTCTATGGCCTCGCATGACTCTGATTAAAGTCTGACGGTGGGCCATAACACTTAAACAGTATTATGAACATAGTGTCCAGCCCACCAGTTTTATTGGTATGTGGATTCTTTGCTAAAATCTTTACACAGTAAATAATAAATGGCTGCCCTGTATTTGTTTCGGGTTGATTTCCCCAGAGTATTTACAGCCCGTTCGATAGCGGCATCCAACTCCGGACCGTCGGTCAAACCCAGTTTTTTGATCAGATAATTTTTTTTCACGGTCTCCAGTTCTTTGGGGTCCGTACCAGAAACTGTCGCTGCATCTGCGTTGTAAATAGAGGGTCCCAGCCCAATGGTTACTTTGGTCAGCAAATCGTGATCCACATTTACACCGGCACTCTTCAGTTGGGCCGCGTACTTCTCAATTAAATCGTCTCTTTTGCTCATATCAAAAATAAAATTTTAAATGAAAAAATCATCCAATGACCTCCATCGGATTCTCATGCTTAAAGATACCATTTAAATCTGAATGTACACAACGTCCAGAAAACTTTCCAGTCTGACTGGCATTACGGGGGAATCCCTATATTTGATAAAAATCAAAAAAGCCTTATGAAAAACGTTTTTTCGATTATTCTCCTGTGTGTCGCCTTAAATCTTTCTGGCCAGAATGACCAATCATCCGGGCCGTCGTGGGATGTTTCCAGTCCCGGGGAGGGATTTGGATATGAAAAACATTCCTTTACAACCACTGAAGGTACCTGGATGAATTTGGACATTAGCCCTGACGGACAGACCATTGTTTTTGACCTGTTGGGGGACATTTATACGATCCCGGTGACAGGTGGTCAGGCAACGCCTATTCGCACTGGTATCGCATTCGAGATACAGCCCAGATTTTCCCCTGATGGATCCAAAATTTCGTTTACAAGTGATACCGGAGGAGGTGACAACATCTGGATCATGAATGCAGATGGAACCGAGGCCAGGCAACTCACTCATGAAAATTTCAGATTACTCAACAATGCGGTGTGGATGCCCGGGGGAATGTACCTGGTTGCGCGGAAACATTTTACTTCACAGCGTTCCCTGGGTGCTGGGGAGATGTGGCAGTACCATATCACCGGGGGATCGGGAGTTCGTCTCACCGAAAGGAAAAATGACCAGCAGGATGTGAATGAACCCTTTATATCACCGGATGGACAGTATTTGTATTATAGTGAAGATGTGTACCCAGGTGGACATTTTCAATATAACAAGGATCCCAACAGTCAGATCTATGTCATCAAAAGATATCATTTCAAAACTGGTGAAACCGAAACCGTAACAGGGGGTCCAGGCGGAGCTGCTCGCCCTACCCTATCTCCGGATGGTACGAAACTGGCTTTTGTGAAGCGCGTTCGGACCAAATCAGTCTTGTATATCCACGACCTTGAGACAGGTGAGGAATGGCCAGTTTTCGATGACCTGGATAAGGACCAGCAGGAGGCCTGGGCCATTTTTGGAGTTTATCCGAATATGGCCTGGATACCTGGTAGCAAGGACCTTGTTTTCTGGAGCGGAGGAAAGATAAATCGCATCAATACAGAAACTCTTCAGGTTACCCACATCCCATTTTCTGTAAACGTACAAATTGAAATCGCTGAAAGATTACACTTTGAAAATGAAATACCCAGGAAAAATTTTAGTCCCCGGGTAATCCGGGATGCAGTCACAGCTCCGGATGGGAAATCAATTGTATTTCAGGCCGTGGGATATTTATGGGAGAAAAAATTGCCGGACGGACAACCCGTTCGCCTGACCGACGGAAAGGATTTTGAATTTGACCCAGCCTTTTCACCTGATGGATCGCAAATTGTATTTGTAACCTGGAACGACCAAAACAAAGGTACTATCCAACGTTTAGATCGGAAAACTGGTGAATTGCTTCAATTGACGCAAGAAAAGGGTATTTATCGTCAGCCCGCCTTTGCACCGGATGGTGACCAAATTGTTTTCAGGAAAGAATCCGGAAATATTGATCAGGGATTTGCCTTTACCAAAGATCCAGGGATTTATGTGATGGGGGATGCGGGTGGTGACGACCTTCAAAAAATAACCGATCAGGGGGAATATCCGGTTTTTAATTCTACCGGAGACCGGATATTTTTACAGACCGGTGGTACTTATTTCGGGGCATTGACCAAAAAGCTGATTAGTGTAAACCTGGATGGTCTGGATGAAAAAATTCATGTGACTTCAAAATATGCCAACAGATTGGTTCCGAGCCCTGATGAACGTTGGATTGCTTTCACTCATCTGCATAAAGCTTATATTGCGCCTTTGGTAATGAATGGCCAGACGGTTGATCTCGATGATCAATCCAAATATATTCCGGTTTCGCAGATAGCACAGGATGCTGGTACGAACATCCACTGGTCTCCGGATAGCAAAGAGGTATTCTGGACACTGGGCAATCAGTATTTCCGAAACAGGATCTCGGAGCGATTTACTTTTCTGCCTGATTCACCCGACAGTATTGGACCCATTTCCGAAATGGGTATTGAATTGGGACTTACCACTGCCGTTGATAATCCGGAAGGTTTGATCGCTTTGACCAATGCCAGGATCATCACCATGAAGGATGATCATGTTCTGGAAAAAGGGACCATCCTGATTTCGGGCTCGTCCATTCTGGAGGTGGGACCGTCCTCCTCTGTCCGGATACCGGACGACGCATTGGTTTATGATTTGTCGGGTAAGACTATTATGCCCGGAATGGTAGATGCGCATGCCCATATTGGCGCATTTCGATATGGTCTGCCGGCGCAACAAAACTGGAAATTGATGGCCAATCTTGCATTTGGGGTGACGACTGTTCACGATCCATCAGCCAATACTGAGACGGTATTTACTTTGTCTGAGCTTCAGAAAGCAGGATTGATTACTGGTCCACGAATTTTTTCTACAGGATTTATTTTATATGGAGCGGATGGAGATTTCAAAGCGGTGGTGAACAATCTGGAAGATGCCAGAAGTCACATTCGGAGGACAAAAGCATATGGTGCTCAAAGTGTTAAAAGTTATAATCAACCCCGAAGGGATCAACGGCAGCAGGTCCTTCAGGCTGCCCGGGAATACAAGATCAATGTGGTCCCGGAAGGGGGCTCAACCTTCTATCACAATATGACAATGGTGATTGATGGGCACACGGGTATCGAACACAATATTCCGGTGGCACCTGTGTACCGGGATGTCATCGAATTGTGGAAAAGAAGTCGAGTGGGATATACGCCTACTCTCATTGTGAATTACGGGGGAATGAATGGAGAATACTATTATTATCAACGCGATAATGTCTGGGAAAATGAGAAATTACTAACATTCTCACCGAGAAGCGTCATTGACAGTCGGTCCCGGCATCGGACTATGGTCCCGATTGAAGAATATAAGAATGGGCATATTCTGGTCTCTGAAGCGGTTCACACGCTTGCAGAAGCGGGTGTCAAAGTCAATATGGGTGCGCATGGACAACTTCAGGGTCTGGGAGCACACTGGGAGTTGTGGATGTTGCATCAGGGCGGTATGTCCGAACTGGAAGCTTTGAAAGCTGCCACTATAAACGCTGCCGAATATATCGGTGCAGGTGAAGATATAGGTTCGCTCGAAAAAGGTAAGTTGGCAGATCTTTTGATATTGGATAAAAATCCGCTGGATAATATCGAGAATTCCCGATTCATCGATCAGGTCATGATCAATGGTCGACTTTACGACGCAGAAACCATGAATCAAATTGGACATTATGAAGAGGTGCGTCAGCCGTTTTTCTGGGAAATCGATGGTTATAATGCCGCATTCCCCTGGCATCAGGACAGTCATACTTTTCAGCGTTCCGGTTGTAGCTGCAGGCACTAATGCACCGGACATTAACCCGAAAAATTCATTAAAAAAGAGGTTTTATTTGATTTTTCCCCTGAGCAGATCAGTTCAGATGGTGCAATTATGCTTTTTTGAAAAATTAGAGCGCCGTCATCAGCTTCTTTCTCATTTCAGTAATTGCATTCCTGATGATAGACATTCTTCACGTAGGGTACATTATGTAAACAAGCTGGTCAGGCAAAAAGTGTTTATATTGATGCAAGGCTCCGAAGACACTAATGATGTAAACATCCTCAAACATAATCCGGTGTCTAAAGATATCCTTTGGCCTGTAGGTTATACAATTCTGCATAACGCCCACCCAGCACCATTAATTCTTCATGGGAACCTTCTTCCACAAGTTCGCCCATTTCCAGAAAAAGTATTCGGTCAGCCACCCGTACGGTTGAAAATCGGTGGGAGATAATAACCGCAGATTTACCATCCATGAGTTCGGTAAACCGGTGGAATACCTGATGTTCGGCCCGGGCATCCAGAGCAGAGGTGGGTTCATCAAGAATTAGTAATTGAGCATCCCGCATATATGCCCGGGCCAGAGCAATTTTCTGCCACTGACCTCCAGAAAGATCCATACCGTTGTCAAATCGTCTGCCCAGCATTTGATCCAGACCTTCCGGCAGTGTCTCGATCACTTCTGAAGCCAGACTTTTTTCTGCAGCTATCTTGATTTTCTGATCCAACTGGCCATTGTGGTCATTTTCTGTCGTTACGTATTCTATGTTTCCAATTGTAATGTTCTCTTTTGCAGTAAAATGCAACCGGATAAAATCCTGGAAAATGATTCCTATGTTCTGACGCAAAGACGATAGTTCGATATCGCGGATGTCGATGTCGTCAACATAAATGTGGCCTTCGGTGGGATCGTATAGCCGGGCGAGCAATTTAATCAGGGTGGTCTTACCTGCCCCATTTTCGCCGACCAGCGCAATTTTTTCACCTACCCCCAATGTAAAGGAAAGATTGCGGATGGCATAGCGGTCCGTGTCGGGATATTTGAAGCTCACATTTTCAAATCTGAATCCTTTCTTCATCGGATTGGGAAATGGAATCATATTCGGATTATCCACGATTTGGGGTTGGATTTCAAAAAAGTCGAACAGATCGGACAAATAAAGGGAATGTGATGAAATCTGGGAAAATCTCAGCATAATCCCCTGGAGTCCGGATTGCATCCGCTTGAAGGAGCCGGCGAGAAAGGTCAATGTACCGAGACTGATCATTCCGCTAATAGTCTGTATAATAATGACTACATAAGCTCCGTAATACGCCAGGGTACCCAGCGCTGACAATAATCCAGCCCATGTAGACTTACTTATAGCTAGCTTTTTATTGGCCTGATAATATTTGTCAGCCAATATCCCAAATTGCCGGGCCAGATATCCGGCCAGATTGAATATTTTAACCTCTTTGGCCGATTCATTGGAAGCACCGAGGTAGCGCAGATAATCGAGCTCCCTACGTTCCTGTGTCCAGGATCGGGTCATGGAATAACTACGCATATTAAAATGCAGTTCTCCGATAAAGGAGGGGATCACTGCAAGCACCAGCAACAAGATAAGCCATGGACTGAAGATGATCAGCCCCACTACGAGGGAAACCAGTGAAATAATCTCCTGCATCTGTGTCAAGACCAGGGACAATAATACCGTACGACTTGTAGTCTGCTGACGGGCCCGTTCCATTTTATCATAAAACTCAGCATTCTCAAACTGATATAAATCTAATGTAGCTGCATGCCGGATAATATCTTCTGAAACTTTATTGCTGAACAGGTCCCCGAGCAATCCGTCGATCAGACTAATAACCTGCCGGAATAATATTTGGAGCACAGCCAGCCCGGCTTCGATCCCAAACATTTGCCACAGGTTGGTTCGATCCTCGCCCGGGTGATCGATCAAAAAAACAATCGCATCAATGATTTCTTTACCAACATACAGGATAGCAAGGGGTAAAAGGGAGGCTAAAAGCCGCAGGAGTATGTTCCATACGGCCAGTGTTTTATTGGTATTCCAGATTAATCTGATAAACTTGGGGAGATTCTTCAGGGCACTCAACTGTTCCGTGAGTGACATCTTGTTGTTTTCAATTTGACTTCTGCGCATATAATAATACGACGAAATTATTTAAAAAAAGTTTCAAACATTCGATATACAACAGAGCGTTGAAGCGTTTCCCAGAATGGTCTGTGATTAAAGTTTATGGTTAGGTGAATGGTTGTCCTAAAAAGACAATATTCAAAGGACCCATCTCAACAATTTACGTAGCAATTTATGAAAAAATCGCCAGCGGCTGCCCAGAGAAATGAGCAATGGACTCCAGTGGTAATAAAATCGGATAAATGCTTTCCCTGGCCTATTTGTGGCCAGGTATCGATCCCTGAACCGGATGGCTTTGAAATACTGTTCCGAATATTTGTCAAATGCATAGGTAACCAGAAAACATCGGCTATCTTCGGGTGAAAGTGAGGTTGCGTAGGTCTTGAGCAAAGAAAGAGCAGGTGCACTCACCGGAATCAGTACCTGGTCACCCCGGCGGATATCCCTCAGGTTATCCTCCAGGTAATAGCATCCGATTTCGACATCGGCACCATTATAAATAATCCCCGATTTGAAATAATTCTCTACCCAATCCACCGCAGCAAATTGTTTGTGGTTATGCCGCAATAAAATCGGTAAATCGAGAAAGACATTGACATTGCGGCCGCTTTTATTGTGCATTTCCAAAACGACCCTTGTGAGGGGTGTTTTACTTTCCCCCACGTATTGATCCGGTGAAACTTCAAGGACGTAAAATTCAAAATAATCATCTTCGTCTTCCGGATCATCCGTGGATATGTCAAATAGCCATTCATCATCCAGATCGTATGTCTTATAAATAGCTCCTTTCAGAATTTCCCAATCCCAGACGTACACACTGGCTTTACGACACAATTCGGTAGCAGGTTGGGTCAGTTCTGAAGTCGTAACGATCATGATCTGATCTGCCTTATAGTATTTGGCGGCTCCGATCACCTGATTGACATCCTGGACTCCGACCCGATGATCCTGATGGTACCGCTTGATCTGCACTACCGTGTTCAGTCCATCCTTCTGGAGAATGAGATCTGCACCATAATCCCCGGCATATTTAGTGGGGCTTATGGTATAGCCGTTATCCCGGAAGAGTTTTGCCAGGAAATCTTCAAAATCGTAGGGACTGATGCCCTGAAAACGGACCTTGAGTGCCGCTTTTAAAAACTTTTTGAAATCGATTTGATTGAAATCCATGGGCAGATAATTCCAACCAAAGATATGGATTTGATCAAATTTCTCCTTACAAACCTCAGAACGTATTACCTTTAACGGATAAAATCGCGTAAACCGGAAATAGTGACCTGAATATGCCTGAAGAACAACTTTTCAAAAATGTCCGATATCTTGTTTTTGATGTCGACGGAGTATTTACAGACAATTCAATCCTGGTCACGGAAGAAGGCCAGTATTTAAGGTCTTTTAGTATGCGCGATGGATATGCGATCAAGAAGGCCATCGCAGCTGGATTGGGTGTAGCTGTGATTACTGGTGGCGCTGGTTTGGGTGTAGTGAAACGTTTTAAATCTCTGGGTGTTGACCTGGTTTTTCCAGGAGTTCAGGCAAAGGCTCCAGTGTTCCACAGGCTGATTGATCAACAACAATGGCCAGTCGATGAAGTTCTTTATATGGGTGATGATGAGCCCGATCTAGAATGTTTGAAATTAGCTGGGTATAGCGTCTGTCCTGCAGATGCTGTACCAGCAGTCCTTTCTATATGTGATTTTGCTACACGAAGTAAAGGAGGCGCAAACTGTGTCAGAGAGCTCATCGAAACACTACTTCGCGAAAGAGATTTGTGGTAAATACAGCAGATCTATGAACTGGAATTATTTTCTGATTATCATCCGCTGGCAAAACGTTTTCATGATCTGGCTCATGCAAACCGTGGTTTATTTTAGATATGTATTGCCTTATTGCGGAAAGGAAAATTATTCATTTCCCTCCTTCCTGCTGTTTTTGACCGCCACCGGAGCAGTGTTGGCGGCCGGGAATATATTCAACGATATCCGTGATATAGACACCGATTCCCGCCATCCCTTAAAACCCCGATTGGTGGGAAATGAAATAACGGTTGGCCGTGTCTGGCGCTGGTATTATTTGCTGCATGGTTTACTGTCCGGTGTCATCATAGTGGGTTTAATTTATTTCGACTGGCCATTACTGCTGGCAGTCATTTTTCCGATGGCCTCATTAGGCCTTTATTTGTATTCGACCTATTTCAAATCTTCTGTGCTGGTTGGGAATTTCATGGTTGCCTTGTTGTGTGGTTGTGCGGTCTGGATCACAACCTTGCTGGATGATCATTGCGATCTTAAAACGATACCGGATCTTACGTCAAGGATCCCACTTATTTTATATGGGTATATCGTCAATGCCATTGGGGTTACGATGGTACGGGAAATTGTAAAAGATAAGGAGGATGCGAAATGGGACCTACTGGCTGGAATCCAAACCGTAGGAAGTTTACCAGATCGGACGTATAAGTGGATACTTAACACGTTTTTGGGATTGTGTTTTTTGTTCAATTTGTGGTGGTTTCAAAGACTCAGTGGGGTCCTGACAGACGCCAACTGGTATCTGGGTCTATTTATGATTTTTATCCCTTTGGGTCTGATTGCAGCTATTTTCAATTTACCACACAAACCGTCGATTTATAGTTTTTTATCCAAATTGATTAAAATCTACATTCTTTTTGCACTAATGCTTTTGATACTTTGGCAAAGACTGTAGAACAAATCTCTCCTATCATGTTGAAAATTCCGATAGCATTGGCTTCTGCATCTCCACGTCGGGCAGATCTGCTGAAAGCATTAGAGCTCCCTTTCCGGGTGATCAGGTCTTCGTTTTCAGAAGTGCCTGATAATTCCTGGGCATTGAATGAAACCGCGCAGCATCTGGCCAGGTCAAAAAATGTATCCGCACGAATGCACCGCCGATCCGACGAAGTACTGCTGACAGCGGATACGATTGTATTATTGGATGATGAGATTCTGCACAAGCCCTCGGACCGGGCAGATGCGGTACGGATACTTCAGAAATTAAGCGGTAGATGGCACGAAGTCGTGACAGGAGTTTGCATGTACCGGTCCCGGGAAGTAATCTTTTCCGTATCGACCCATGTATTTTTGGAGCATCTGTCCCGCGAGGTTATTGATTTTTACGTAGATCGATACCAGCCGTATGACAAAGCGGGATCCTATGGTATCCAGGAATGGCTGGGCTGGAGCCATATCAAGCGGATCGAAGGCAGTTATTCCAATGTGATGGGACTACCCACAGCCGAGGTGTTCAGGGCGCTTCAAACAGAGCATGGCCTGACAAACGGATAGATTTTTAAAGTTTGTCGAATTTACAACCAGGTATATTCCCCATAGCAAGTGGAATATTCGCAAGGTTTTGAATTAGGTCATCGCGCTTGAAGTT